>JBJOJH010000119.1:0-4558 GCA_046046715.1 Pseudomonadota bacterium
GGCATAGACCTGGTAGCCCGATAAATCTGGCAGGTCATCCAGCACCGCCTGGTGCACAAAGCCGGTGCGGCCCGTCCACTGGTCTTCTGGCACGGCGTTGGAAACCACAGGAACATAGCTCAGGTGGGGCATGTCAACCAATTTGGCACGCACCCAATCGTCCAGGTACAAATCCCCTGGACGGCGGCCACCCCAGTACAAGACGGCCGGTCGGGTGATGCCCTGCAGCTGCATTTGCTCGATCAGCGCCTTGATCGGGGCGAAGCCCGTTCCCGATGCCAGCAAGACCATGGGTTTGTCAGAATCCTCGCGCAGGTAAAAGCTGCCAAACGGTCCCTCGATGCGCAGAATTTCTTTCTCCTTCATGGCACCAAAAACGTGGTCAGTGAACTTGCCGCCGGGCATGTGGCGGATGTGGAGTTCCAGTTTGCTGCCTGTGGCGGGCACGCCGGGCTCAGTTGCTAACGCAGGCGCGGCCGCGTTGGCCATCGAGTAACTGCGACGGGCACCATCTCGCAGCAGAAACTCAACGTACTGGCCTGCGTGGTAACGAAACACGTCGTTGGCGGGCAGCTGCAAGCTGATCAACATCACGTCAGCGGACTTTTTCTCCAGGGTGGCCACACGCACTGGCATCTTCTTGATGGGGAGCGCCCCAGCTTCAGTGACTTGGCGTGACTCCAGCACCACGTCACTGTGAGGCGTGCCGCAGCAGGTGAGGACCAGGCCCTGCTCGGCTTCGGTTTCACTCAGGGCTTTGGCCTGATGCTGGCCGTGGCTGACGTCACCCGACAGCTTCTTGCATTTGCAGGAGCCACAGGCACCGTCCTTGCAACCGTAGGGCAGGTTGATGCCCTGACGTATGCCCGCGGCCAGAATGGTTTCTCCCGCTTCGACGTTGAACGTTCGCCCACTGGGCTGCACGGTGATTTGAAAGGCGTTGCTGGCGCTGGTGCTCATCTTTTTCGGTATCCTCAGAACAGGCTTGATCTTGTTAAGCCTTCGATTTTCCTTTAAATACATCCGTCTTTTCCATGGCTGCCACTCCCTTGGGCGCATTGCCCGCTCGTTTTCGTCGTCAACGCCTGCTGATCGTGGGGTGCGGTGACGTGGGGCTTCGGGTGGTTAAACAGTTGCCCAGACCGATGCGGGTGCTTGCGCTGACCTCCTCTCCAGGACGCATTGAGGAGCTTCGCGCTCAGGGGCTGACCCCTTTGCGGGGTGATCTGGACAAGAAATCGACCTTGCGGAGGCTCGCCGGTTTGGGCCACCGTGTGTTGCATTTGGCGCCGCCGGCCAACGAGGGCTGGTCGGATGATCGAACTCGGGCACTGCTGACGGCCTTGCGTCTGCGTGCCAAGCCCCAGGCCTTGGTCTATGGGTCGACCAGCGGCGTGTATGGTGACTGTCAGGGGCAGCACGTGGTGGAGACGCGGGCACTGAATCCCAATACGCCCCGTGCGCAGCGTCGGGTGTTCGCTGAAACGCTCGTCCGCCACTGGGGAAAGTCTGCAGGGGTGGCGACGCGTCTTTTGCGCATTCCTGGCATTTACGCCCCTGATCGGGACGGCGGCACCCCGCGGGAGCGCTTGATCAAGGGCACCCCGGTGCTGGAGAGGCAGGACGACGTCTATACCAACCACATTCATGCCGACGATCTGGCGCGTATCTGCATCAGGGCACTTTGGCGCGGCGGGCCTGGGCGGGCTTTCAATGCCAATGACGATACCGAGTTGTTGATGGGCGACTACTTTGACCTGGCCGCCGATCTGTACGGTTTACCCCGACCGCCACGTTTGCCACGCAGCTCGGCGCAGCAAAAGTTGAGCATCATGCTCTTGAGTTTCATGAGCGAATCCCGTCGCCTGGACAACACTCGCATGAAGCGGGAGCTAGGTGTGCGCTTGCGCTACCCCACGGTGCATAGTGGCTTGACGCCAGCGTAAGGCACCGCACCAACAAAAAAGCCGAAACACATGACATGTTTCGGCTTTCAATCTGGTGCCCGGGGCCGGAATCGAACCGGCACTTCTTTCGAAACTTGATTTTGAGTCAAGCGCGTCTACCAATTTCGCCACCCGGGCGGGTAAGCAAGGCGAGAATTATGGCACAGTGCGAGGCATGAAATACAAGACGATCGAAGATGTAGTGGGTAATACGCCACTGGTGGCCTTGCAGCGCATACAGGCAGCGGCAAACGAAGCCTTGGGCAACGTGATTTTGGGCAAGCTTGAGGGCAACAACCCAGCTGGTTCCGTCAAGGATCGCCCAGCCTTGTCGATGATTCAGCGCGCGCAGGAGCGGTGTGAAATCCGGCCTGGCGACACGCTGATTGAAGCTACCTCCGGCAACACCGGCATCGCCCTGGCTATGGCTGCAGCCATCAAGGGCTATCGCATGGTGCTCGTCATGCCCGAAGATTTGTCCATAGAACGCGTGCAAACCATGAAGGCTTTCGGTGCCGAGCTGATCCTCACGCCCAAAAGTGGTGGCATGGAGTACGCCCGTGACCTGGCCAACCAGATGGTGGCGGCAGGCAAAGGGCGCGTGCTGGATCAATTTGCGAATGCGGACAATCCGCGTGCCCACTACGAGACCACCGGGCCAGAAATTTGGGAAGACACTGGTGGCCGCGTTACCCATTTTGTGAGCGCCATGGGGACGACTGGCACGATTACCGGCGTATCGCGCTATCTCAAAGAAAAGAACCCCGCGATCAAGATCATTGGTGCGCAGCCTTCCGAGGGCTCGCGCATTCCAGGCATACGCAAGTGGCCGACCGAGTACTTGCCCCAAATCTATGATCCGACCAACGTGGATGAGCTGGTGTATGTGAGCCAAAGTGATGCCGAAGACATGTGCCGGCGCCTGGCCCGTGAGGAGGGCATATTTGCGGGTATCTCTGCAGCGGGAGCTTGCTGGGTCGCCCAGGAAATTGCCAAGCGCGAGAAAAACGCCACCATCGTATTTGTGGTGTGCGACCGGGGCGACCGTTATCTGTCGACCGGCGTTTTCCCGGCCTGATTAGCTTCAGCCCTCTACCGGCGACTGGCAGTAGCCCTCGGGCAGGGCTTGTGCGTGTACGGGCTGTCCCCAAAGCACCGACATGACGCGGCTGGCTTGCTCTGGTGAGCCACTGGTCCAGAATGCAGTTTGCCCCGTAGCTCGCGGGTGTTCGCGCTGTAGGTCTGGCGGCGCAAGTAATTCGTCTGCCATTAGGCGACGTTGCAGCTGCTGTGCAACTGCAGGTGCTGGGTCGATCACTTGCACGTTCTTTCCGGCGATCTCTTGAATCAGCGGCGTCAGAAAAGGATAGTGGGTGCATCCCAGGACCAGCGTATCCGCGCCCTCATTGAGCAGGGGTGTGATGTAGCGGTTCAATAGTGCCTGGGTTTCAGGTGTGGCCAGTGCGCCTTTCTCCACCTGCTCAACCAGGCCAGGGCAGGCCTGCAAAAGGATGCGTACATCCTGACCATACTTTGCCACCAGTTTGGACACACTGGCGCTGCCTGCGGTTTGACGTGTGGCCAGCACGCCCACCACGCCCGATCGGGTTTGGCCGACTGCCGGTTTGATGGCGGGCTCTATAGCCACAATGGGCAGGTTGATGTGCTTGCGCAGGGCATCGACCGCCACGCTAGTAGCTGTATTGCAGGCCACAACCAGGGCTTTGACGTGTTGGGTCAGCAGAAATTGGGCGATGGCTCTTGTTCGAGCTGCAATGTAGGCTGCGCTGCGATCGCCATAGGGTGCAAAAGCCGAGTCAGCCACGTAGTGCAAATCCTCAAAGGGCAGCAAGCGGCGAATTTCGCGCAGGACGGACAAGCCGCCGACACCGGAGTCAAAGACACCTATGGCAGGTCGGGGGCTGGGTAGGGTCATGGCGTCAGAGCACTAAAATCGTCTGCAATCGAGGAACAAAAGATGAACGTCAACAAAGATCTGGACACACGCGGTCTCAACTGTCCCTTACCCATTCTCAAGGCTAAAAAGGCTTTGGCGGACATGGTCAGCGGGGAAATTCTTCGGGTGGTGTCGACCGACGCCGGTTCCGTGCGCGATTTTCAGGCTTTTGCCAAGCAGACAGGCAATGAACTGGTGGGCCAGGAAACCGTGGGCTCCGACTTCATCCACGTGATGCGTCGCCGCTGACATCCGCTATCGGCAGGGGGTAAACCCTGCCGCTGTCGCATGCGGCTCAGGCCAGGCGGGCCAGCTGATCCATAATCTTCGCCAGTGTTGCGGTGAAGTCTGCCAGACGAGCGCGTTCCTGCTCAATCACCGCTGCTGGAGCTCGCGCCACGAAGGCTTCGTTACCCAGCTTGCTGCCGGCTTTGGCCACCTCTGCTTCCAGACGAGCAGCTTCTTTGCCCAGTCTTACTTTCTCGGCCTCGACATCGATTTCCATGTACAGACAGATGCGAGCCTCACCCACCACGGCCACTGGCGCAGCCTGAGCCGCCGCTTGCCAGCCAGCCTCGTCGTCGAAGATACGCACTTCGCTCAGCTTTGCCAGCGCCTTTAGCACGGGTGCGGCCTGTGTCATGAAGGCCGCACC
>JBJOJH010000120.1:0-3839 GCA_046046715.1 Pseudomonadota bacterium
GATCAAAACCGCACCTGTGCCGGCAGCCACCAGCAGACCGTCGCTGTTTACCGCCAGTAACTCGCCAGCCTGCCGGGACACTGGCAAGGTCTGGCCGGCCAGATCGGCTGACACTTGGGCCGACCACACCTTGAGCACCTCGCCCGCCAGTGTGGTGGCTGCCCCCGGGAAAGGGTTGAACGCCCGTACACGGCGGGCAATCAGGTCGGCAGACCAGGTCCAGTCGATGGTGGCCTCGTGCTTTTCGATCTTGTGGGCATAGGTCACGCCGTCGGCTGGTTGCGGCTGGGCTTTCAGCCCCCCGGCGCTCAACCGGGACAGCGCCTCCACGATCAGCTGCCCACCGAGCTCAGCCAGGCGGTCGTGCAGTGCACCAGTGGTGTCGGCGTCTGAGATGGGTACGGCCTGCGTCAGCAGCATGTCACCTGTGTCCAGGCCCGCATCCATTTGCATGATGGTGATGCCGGTCTGGGTGTCGCCGGCTTCGATGGCCCGGTGTATCGGTGCCGCACCGCGCCAACGCGGCAACAGGGAGCCATGGATGTTCAGACAGCCCAGCGGCGGCAGATCCAGCACCCACTGCGGCAGGATCAGGCCATAGGCAGCCACGATCATGGCATCGGCCCGGGCGTCCAGCATGGCGGATCGGGCCTGCTGCGCATCTTCGGGGAATTTACCGTCGAGTCGCAGGCTGCGCGGCTGTGCCACCGGGATGCCCAGCGATTGCGCATATTGCTTGACGGGCGAAGGTTGCAGCCTCATGCCCCGACCCGCAGGGCGATCGGGCTGGGTCAGCACCAGAGCAATGTCGTGACCCGCCTGTTGTAGCTGCTGCAGCGCCACCCGCGCAAACTCGGGTGTGCCCGCAAAGACCAGCCTCAATTGCGTTCCTCGCGCTTGGCCTTGGCCAGCTTGGTCTTGATGCGATTGCGTTTGAGCGGCGACAGGTACTCGACAAACACCTTGCCCATGAGGTGATCCATTTCGTGCTGGATACACACCGCCAGCAGGCCATCGGCGCTGATCACGCGCGACACGCCTTCGCCATCCAGGGCGCGCACCTGCACCTCATCAAAGCGCTCTACGCCGTCGTAAATGCCGGGGACCGACAGGCAACCCTCTTCGTTCAGGTGCTTCGCTGCGCTGGCACCCACCAGTTCAGGGTTGATCAGTACCAGGGGGTCGTCGTGATCTTCTGAAACGTCGATGACAATCAAACGCTCATGCACGTTGACCTGCGTTGCCGCCAGGCCGATACCCGGCGCTGCGTACATGGTCTCCAGCATGTCGGCGATGAGGGACTTGATGCGGGCGTCCACCGCCTGCACGGGTTTGGCCACGGTGTTGAGCCGGGGATCGGGATAACAAAGAATGGGTAGTAATGCCATGGATACTTCTGTAAGAACAGACTCATTTTCGCCACTTTTGACCAGTCTTGCCGACTGCGGCGCCGGCCCCGTTGCCCTGGCGCGGCCATGGGCGCAGAATCTACGGACTTTTTGCCCGGCCACGCAGCTTGCTCTCGTTTGACAATACGGCTCACCATGATTCACACGACGACCTCGAATTTCTCACGCAAGCCGCTGCTGATCGCGGCCTTGTTGGGCATTGCGGCAGTAGCCGCGCCAGCTGGGGCACAAACCCTGACGGTGACCCCGCAACAGCAGGCCAGCGCCCAAAAAGTGGCTCAGGCCGGTGTGCCTTTGAGCGACCTCAGTCCCAACGCGCCATCGAGTTACACCGTCAAAAGCGGCGACACCCTGTGGGCAATTTCTGGCCTGTTTCTCGCCAGCCCCTGGCGATGGCCGGAGCTGTGGGGCATGAACCTGAAGGACATACGCAACCCGCACCGCATTTATCCCGGGCAAGTGCTGTTTCTGGAGATTCAGGACGGGATGGCACGTTTGCGCAGTGGTCAAGCCAAAAATGCCAGCGGCGGCGCTGACAGCAACATCGAGACCGTGCGTGTGTCGCCACGCACCCGCGTTGAGAGCCTCGGCGACGCTGCCATTCCCACCATCGACACCAACGCGATTGAGCCCTTTCTGGCTGAGCCCATTGTTCTGGACGAGCAGGGCCTGAGTGCGGCGCCCCGTATCGTGGCTGCGGCCCAGGAAGGCCGGGTGCTCCTGGCACGCGGCGATCGTGCTTACGCCCGCGGACCTGCAGCAGCCCCGATGGCAGAAACGGCGGGCAAGGCTCGCCTGTATCGGGTATTTCGCAATGCCACCGCCCTGAAGGACCCGGTCAGCGGCGAGGTGCTGGGCTATGAGGCGCAGTACGTCGGCAAAGCCAGTCTGGAGCGCCCCGAAGGCACGCAGACCACCACCAATGCGGACGGCAAGTCACAAACCGCGGTCATTCCCGCCACCATCGACATCGTGGCCGCCAAGGAAGAAATGCGGGTCGGTGACCGCCTGTTGCCCGAGCCGGCGCGCGAATTCAACACCTATGTTCCGCACGCGCCTGCCGACAAGGTGGACGCACGGGTGGTGTCGGTCTACGGCAGTGCGGTGGCCAATGCCGCCCAAAGCCAGGTCGTCGCCATCAACAAGGGGCAACGCGATGGCATGGAACGCGGTCATGTGATGGCGATCCTGAAAGACGGTGCGCGCATGGTGGACAAAACCGATCCCGAACGCGCCCAGCTCAAGCTGCCTGACGAGCGTAACGGTCTGCTGATCGTGTTCCGGACCTTTGATCGGGTGTCTTACGCCCTGGTACTGAACATCAAGGACGCGGTGCGCGTGGGCGACCGCCTGGTCAACCCCCGCTGACCCGGGCAGCACAGGCTCGCATACGACCCGCGATGAATATGACCCGTGATGAGCTCGGCGATTGGCTGCGCTTGACGCTCACCCCGGGTGTGGGCGATGTCAGTGCGCGCAAGCTTCTGGCCAGTTTTGGACTGCCCCACGCGATTTTTCAGCAAAGTCCACTGGCGCTGTCCCAGGTGGTCAGCGAGCGGCAAGCTGCTGCCCTGCTGCAGGAGCCGCCGGAACTGGCGGCCTTGCTAGAGACCACCTGGCAATGGCTGCAAGGTGCCCATGCAGGCACACCTGAATGGCGACATGTGGCAGTTCTGGGCGACGAAGCCTACCCCGCAGCGCTGCTGACCCTGGAAGACCCGCCCCTGATCGTTTACCTGCTGGGCGCCCGGTGGATCGTGGAAGACGCCCAGAGACTGGGCCTGGACGCGCCGGCTGCTGCGGCACAGGCGCTGAACCGGAGCCTTTCAAACAGCCTGGCCGTGGTGGGCAGCCGCAACCCCACACCGCAGGGTGCCAGCAACGCGCGTGAATTTTCCCGCGCCCTGAGCGAGGCGGGAATGAGCATCATCTCGGGCCTGGCATTGGGCGTGGACGGCGCGGCGCACGACGGCGCGTTGCTGGGCTTGGGTCCCGGGCGTGACCGCCTGGCCACGATGGCGGTGGTCGGCACCGGCCTGGACCGGGTCTACCCCCAGGCGCACCGGAAACTGGCGCATCGCATCGCCGACCAGGGCCTGCTGATCAGCGAATACCATCTAGGCACACCACCCCTGCCGGCCAACTTCCCCAAACGCAACCGCCTGATTTCTGGCCTGAGTCAGGGCACGCTGGTGGTCGAGGCCGCCCTTAAATCGGGCTCGTTGATCACGGCTCGCCTGGCGTCGGAACAGGGCAAAGATGTGTTCGCCATTCCGGGATCCATCCACTCCGCACAGGCGCGCGGATGCCATGCCCTCATCAAACAGGGCGCCAAGCTGGTGGAAAACATTCAGGATGTGCTGGAGGAGCGACTCCCTGCGCGCCCTGAGGTCGCAGACTCAGCAGTGGCCCTAGACCTTCAGTCCGAGG
>JBJOJH010000121.1:0-3514 GCA_046046715.1 Pseudomonadota bacterium
GCTGCAGCACCGCGGCCAGTCTCTACGGCGGCAGCGGCGGCACCTACCTGTGGGTGGTGGTCGCCGATCAGGTGCATGAGTTCTTGGCGCATCAATGGCAGTGGGTGGTCCTGAAGGGGCGTCCGGTGTTGCTGCTGGCCGTGCACCACAGCCAGTGTGGCCAGGCTGTGGCCGCCTGCTACCGCGCCGTGTCATTTGAGGCGAACGGCCATATGCACACAGTGCAATAGGTACGTGCAATAGGTGCGCCGCGGCCCGTGCGGCATCGTATCAATGTGACAATGCCGGCGCAGATCCCGACCACCCCGTAGCCCACCCATGCCCATCAACCGAGGCGACCAGCCACCGGCGCATCAACACCTACGAAGAGCCCAGCCCACATGAGTACGCCGCACTTTGAAGCCGTGCTGTTTGACTGCGACGGTGTGCTGGCCGACAGCGAGGCCATCACCAATGCGGTGCTGCGTGACATGCTGATCGCAGACGGGTGGCAGATCAGCATGGCTGAGTGCATGCAAATTTTTGTGGGTAAAGCAGTGCGCGATGAGGCCGCCCTGATTGAGCAGCGTACTGGCAAGCCGCTGACTGAAGCCTGGCTGGCCCGCTTTCGAGATCTGCGTAATGAGGCCCTCACGCATCGTGTGCAGGCCATCCCCAACATTCAGGCGGCGGTGCATGACATCCACACCGCGCACGCGGGACAGATTGCCTGCGCATCGGGGGCCGATCGTTTCAAGGTGGAGCTGATGCTGCGCAAGCTCGATCTGCTGAGTTACTTTGACGGTCGCATCTTCAGTGGCCACGACATGCCGCGTAGCAAGCCCTACCCCGATGTGTACCTGGCCGCAGCCCAGGCGGTTGCAGCCCACCCGAAGAGCTGTGCTGTGGTGGAAGACACGCCCACCGGCATACGCGCCGGAGTGGCGGCCGGTGCCACGGTGTTTGCCTACTCGCCCGCCAGCACCGGGCATTTCAGCGCGGCAGATTTGCGCGAGGCGGGGGCACACCACGTCTTTACCGACATGGCTCATCTGCCCGAATTACTGCGAATTGGGCCAGCGATTAAAGCGTGACACAATTGACGTTTACGTAAACGTCAATCTGGTTCAGATCACCCAAAGAGAGCAGCAAGATGCCGATATTGGAGACCCAACTCAACGCCCGTTCTGCGGAGTTCCAGGCCAATGCGGCTGCCATGCGTGCGGTGGTAGATGATCTGCGGGCCAAGGTCGCGCAAGTGGCTGAAGGCGGTGGCGCGGCAGCGCGTGCCAAGCACACTGCTCGTGGCAAGCTGCTGCCGCGTGACCGGGTGCAGATGCTGCTGGACCCTGGCTCGCCCTTTCTGGAACTGTCTCCGCTGGCCGCCTTGGGCATGTACCCGGACCGCGATGGCTTTAACAGCGCCCCTTGCGCCGGTGTCATTGCTGGCGTTGGCCGCGTCAGCGGCGTGGATTGCATGATCGTGTGCAACGACGCCACGGTGAAGGGCGGCACTTATTACCCCATGACGGTCAAGAAGCACCTGCGGGCGCAGGAGGTGGCTGCACAGAATCACCTCACCTGCATTTACCTGGTGGACTCGGGCGGCGCCAACCTGCCCAACCAGGACGAGGTGTTTCCGGATCGCGATCACTTCGGCCGCATTTTCTTCAACCAGGCCAACATGAGTGCTCAAGGCATCGCGCAAATTGCGGTGGTCATGGGCAGTTGCACCGCCGGTGGTGCCTACGTGCCGGCCATGAGCGATGAGACCATCATCGTCAAGAACCAGGGCACCATCTTTTTGGGTGGCCCGCCGTTGGTGAAAGCGGCCACGGGTGAAGTGGTGAGCGCCGAGGATCTGGGCGGTGGCGACGTGCATACCCGCCTGAGTGGGGTGGCAGACCATTTGGCCCACAACGACCTGCATGCCCTGGCTTTGGCCCGCCAAGCGGTGGCGCACCTCAACCGCGTCAAGCCCCAGCCGCTGGCGCTGCAGCCCGCCCTGCCGCCCCGCCTGCCCGCAGACGAGTTGTATGGCGTGATCCCCACCGACACCCGCAAGCCTTTTGACGTGCGCGAAATCATCGCCCGCATCGTGGACGGCTCGGAGCTGCACGAGTTCAAGCCCCGGTTTGGCAACACCCTGGTCTGCGGTTTTGCCCACATCGAGGGCATGCCCGTGGGCATCATCGCCAACAACGGCATTCTTTTCAGCGAGTCGGCCCAAAAAGGCGCCCACTTCATCGAGTTGTGCTGCCAGCGCAAGATTCCCCTGGTGTTTTTGCAGAACATCACCGGCTTCATGGTGGGCCGCAAGGTCGAGAACGAGGGCATTGCCCGCCACGGCGCCAAGATGGTGACCGCCGTGGCCACCGCCAGCGTGCCCAAATTCACCATCATCATTGGCGGCAGCTTTGGCGCCGGTAACTACGGCATGTGTGGCCGTGCTTTCAGTCCGCGATTCTTGTGGATGTGGCCCAACGCGCGCATCAGCGTGATGGGCGGCGAGCAGGCCGCTAGCGTGCTGGCCACCGTGCGCCGCGATGGTCTGGAGGCCAAGGGCGGCAGCTGGAGCATGGAGGAAGAAGAAGCCTTCAAGACCCCCATTCGCCGCCAATACGAAGAACAGGGCCACCCCTATTACGCCAGCGCCCGCTTGTGGGACGACGGCATCATCGACCCCGCTGACACCCGCCGCGTACTCGCCTTGGGCCTGAGTGCCAGCTTGAACGCACCCATACCCGAGACCCGCTTTGGCTTATTCCGGATGTGATTTTCGCCATCTGTGTGTATGATTTTCGTGATTTATACACATTAAAGGGCTCGAGATGCGGACCAACATCGATATTGACGACGCACTCATGGCCAGTGCCATGGAGGCGGGTGGCTTCAAGACCAAGCGTGAGGCGGTGGAAGCGGGTTTGCGTCTGGTCGCTCGGCGCAAGGTCTACGACGGCTTGTTGGCTTTGCGCGGCAAATTGCAGTGGGATGATTCGGATGAGGGGTGGGCCGAGGTGCGCGCTCAGCAAGCCCAGCTTGCCAACGAAGCTGAACCCGCCCCCTATGTAGCCCCGGTGGAGGCGAAGGCCTCCAAGTTGGCACCCAGCAAGCGGGGTCGGGCCAAGTGATTCTGGTGGACTCCAGCGTCTGGATAGACTTTTTCCGGGGCGCATCCAACACGGCGGTGGACCGTTTGCATGCACTGCTGCAGGACAGTAGCTCCACGCTGGCCACGGCAGACCTGGTGGTGTTTGAAGTGTTACGTGGTTTTCGTTCCAGCAGGGATTTGGCGCAAGCGCAGGCGCTACTGTCAGAGCTGGCACAGGTGGAGTTGGGTGGGCTGGCCAACGCGCTGCAAGCTGCAGACCACTACCGCTCTCTGCGCGCCATGGGTTATTCCATTCGCAGTCCCATCGATGTGCTACTGGCCAGTTATTGCATCACGCACGGCCATTTGCTGTTGCACCGGGATGCCGATTTTGATGTTCTGGAGGCTCTTGCGGGTCTTCAGGTCTTGCAACACTGAGTTCGC
>JBJOJH010000122.1:0-6424 GCA_046046715.1 Pseudomonadota bacterium
ACCACCACGGCGGCCAAGATAGAGGCCTGATCAGGGCCAAATGAGGTCGTTTTTGTCTTGTTATGGATGTCGAATTTGTGCTGATTCATGTGCCTTCCTTGCGGTTGACCTTACCACAGCACTTTGCCGTTTTCGTGAACGTTGACGCATTTTGGGGGCGTCGCTTGGGCTTGCGGGGCGTCAAGTCCAAGGGCTGTTCTCACTCCTAGACTGCGGATCACAACATTTAACCAGGGAGAAAAGATGCGCATTCCAAGACGCTGGCGAATGAAACAGTGGCGGGTTCGGCGCTTGCTGATGCTGGCTGCCTTGGCCGCCAGCCAGGTCGCTTGCACTGCACCGGCGACCCAGGAGCAAAGCGGCATGATCGTCGGCGGCCTCTTGGGCGGCGTGGTTGGCTCCCAGGTGGGCCAGGGCACTGGGCGCACGGTTGCCACGGTGATCGGTACCCTGATCGGTGCAAACATCGGGGGCAACGTGGGGCGATCCATGGATGAAAGTGATCGTCTCAAAACAGCGCACGCCCTGGAGACCGTGCGCACCTCGGTGCCTACACACTGGGTCAACCCCGATACGCGCAACCAGTACACAGTGATCCCGACCAGTACGGTAGACACGCCCACTGGCCCCTGCCGCGAATACACGATGAATGCCGTGGTCGGCGGTCGGTCCGAAAAAATCTATGGCACCGCCTGCCGCCAGACCGACGGCAGCTGGAAGACTGTGCAGTAAGACCTTTATTTGAGGATGTCGCCGACACACAGGTACTTGAGCTCGACGTAGTCGTCGATACCGTGGTGCGAGCCTTCGCGGCCCAGGCCCGACTGCTTGACGCCACCAAAAGGCACATGCTCGGTGGCCAGAATGCCCACGTTGATGCCGACCATGCCGTACTCCAGCGCCTCGCTGACCCGGAAAATACGACCCACGTCGCGGCTGTAAAAGTAGCTGGCCAAGCCAAACTCGGTGTTGTTGGCTGCGTCGATGGCCTCTTGTTCAGTATGGAACTTGAAGATGGGGGCAAACGGGCCAAAGGTTTCCTCGCGGGCACACACCATGTCGGCCGTGGCGTCCGCGACCACGGTGGGTTCAAAAAACTGACCCGATCCCATGGCTGATAGGCGTTTGCCACCCGCCAGCACCCGTCCGCCCTTGGCCACTGCGTCGTCCACATGGCGCTGTACTTTCTCCAGCGCCGCTTCCTCAATCAGAGGCCCCTGGTTCACGCCCTCTTCAAAGCCATTGCCCACCTTGGCCGTTCGGACCTTGGCCGCGAACTTGGTGACGAATTCGTCGTACACGCCGGCCTGCACATACAGCCGGTTCGAGCAGACGCAGGTTTGCCCCGCATTGCGGTACTTGCTGGCAAAAGCGCCTTCGACGGCAGATTCAATGTCGGCGTCGTCAAAGACGATGAAGGGCGCGTTGCCGCCCAGCTCCAAAGACATCTTCTTGACTGTGGGAGCCGACTGCGCCATCAGGATGCGGCCCACCTCGGTGCTACCGGTAAAGCTGATGTGGCGCACCACGTCGCTGGCACACAGCACCTTCCCCACGGAAATGGAGTTGTCGCTGTCGGCCGTGATCATGTTGAGCACACCGGCAGGGATGCCGGCCCGTATGGCCAGCTCAGCGGCGGCCAAGGCGGTTAGCGGGGTCAGTTCGGCGGGTTTGATGATGACCGGGCAGCCAGCCGCCAGGGCCGGCGCCACTTTGCGGGTGATCATGGCGATGGGAAAGTTCCAGGGCGTGATGGCGGCACACACGCCTATGGGTTGGCGCAGCACCATCAGACGGCGGTTATTGTCGAATTGGGGCAGGGTCTCCCCGTTGATGCGCTTGGCCTCTTCGGCAAACCACTCCACAAAACTGGCGCCGTAGGCCACCTCTCCCTTAGCCTCGGGCAGGGGTTTACCTTGTTCGGCGGTCATGATCCGGCCCAGGTCGTCCTGGTTAGCCATGAGCAAATCGAACCATTTGCGCAGAATGATGCTGCGCTCTTTGGCGGTCTTGTTTTTCCAGGCCGGCCAAGCGGCATTGGCAGCGGCAATGGCGGCCTCAGCCTCTGCGGGGCCGAGGTTGGCCACATCGGCAAGCTTGCCGCCCGTGGCGGGGTCCAGCACGTTAAAACGGCTGTTGCCGCCCACCCATTGCCCGTTGATGAGCGCATCGGTCTTGAGCAGGCTGGGGTCGTTGAGTTGCGACAGGGGCGAAGTGGTCATGGTCATGTGGCGGTGTTGAAAGGGTGATGTTGGTAGGGTGTCCAGGCGGTAAACCTACCGCAGGTCAAAACAGGGTCCTTAGCGGTAACGCACGCCCGGCAGGACGCAGAGCATTTCATAGAGCAGATTCGCTCCCAGTAAGGCCGTGTTGCCATTGGGATCGTAGGGTGGCGACACCTCCACCAGGTCGCAACCAACCAGGTTCAGTCCCCGACAACCCCGCACGATTTCCAAGGCCTGCGGCACCGTCAGACCCCCAATCTCAGGGGTACCTGTGCCACCGGCAAAAGCGGGATCAATGCCATCAATGTCAAAGCTGAGATAACAGGGCGTGGTGCCGATGGCCGCCCGAACGCGAGCCATCAAGGGGGCAAGCGATTGGTACCAGACCTCATGGGCCTGAACCACGTTAAAGCCCTGTTGGCGGGGCCAGTCAAAGTCTTCGATGCTGTAGCCACTGCCACGTAAGCCAATCTGCCAGACCTTGCTAGTTTGTAGCAAGCCCTCTTCAACCGCCCTGCGAAAAGGGGTGCCGTGGGCGATGCTCTCGCCAAACATGTCGTCGTTGACGTCTGCGTGGGCATCCACGTGGACCAGGGCAACCGGACCATGCCGGCTTGCTACTGCACGAAGGATCGGCAGCACGATGGTGTGATCGCCACCCAGCGTCAGGGGAATGCAGCCTGCTTGCAGAATGGGCCGGTAGTGCTGCTCAATGATGTCTAGCGATTTGTTTAAGTTGTAAGTATTGATGGGCACGTCGCCCAAATCAGCCACTTGCAGCGCATCGAATGGGGCCGCGCCCGTGGCCATGTTGTAGGGGCGTATCAGACTGGATTCAGCCCGAATCTGGCGCGGGCCAAAGCGGGTGCCGGGTCGGTGGCTGGTGCCTATGTCTAGCGGCACCCCCACAAAGCCGGCATTCAGTCCCGCCGGATCACTACTGATGGGCAGGCGCATCATGCTGGCCAACCCGCCGAAGCGGGGCATGGTGTTACCGCCCAAGGGTTGGTTAAATGTCATGTCGGAGGTGTTTCGCCTTACTTGGCCCGCCCACGCAGCCATTCCAGCACCACCATCAGCAGGGCCGTGAAAATGATCAGCAGTGTGGCGACTGCTGCAATGGTGGGCGAGATGTTTTCGCGGATGCCAGTGAACATCTGGCGCGGCAAGGTGGTTTGCATGGGCCCCGCTAGAAACAGCGTGACTACGACCTCGTCAAACGAGGTTGCAAACGCGAACAGTGCACCAGACACCACGCCCGGTGCAATCACGGGCAGAGTAACCCTGAAGAAGGTTTGCACCGGACCCGCCCCCAAACTCAAACTGGCTTTCACCAAGTTTTGATTGAAGCCTTGCAAGGTGGCCAGCACAGTCGTTAGAACAAAGGGTGCGCCCAGTGCCGCATGCACCAGTATCAGCGCGGTGTACGAGTCGGATAAGCCGACTTTCGCAAAAAAGAGATAGGTGCTGACGCCCACCACGACGATGGGCACGACCATAGGGGCAATCAACAGGCTGGTGATGATGCCCTTGCCCAAAAACTGTACCCGGGCCAGGCCCACTGCGGCTAAAGTGCCCAAGGCCGTCGCCAACAAGGTGGCCAAGGGTGCGACGATGAAACTGTTGCGCGCGGCACGCGCCCAGTCGTCTGATGAAAAAAGCTCGTGGTACCAGCGTAATGACCAGCCTGGTATGGGGTAAGCCAAAAATGAGCTGTCGCTGAACGACAGCGGAATGATCACCACGATGGGCAGCAATAAAAAGCCCAATACGCCTACGCAAACCAGGCGCAGGCCATACCAGCCTAGCTTGTCCACCAGGGTGTAGTAAGCGGGAAAGGTGGGACTCAGCATGTTCAGCCCAGGCTTAATTCGGCTTTCCCGAAGCGACGATAGAAGCCATACAACACCAGGGTGGTGCTGAGCAATACAGCCCCCAGCGCACAGGCCATGCCCCAGTTCACTTCCACGTTGGTGTACTGTGCCACGTAGTAGCTCAGCATCTGGTCGCCAGCGCCGCCCAGCAAAGCAGGGGTGACGTAGTAGCCAATCGAGGTGATGAACACCAGCAAACCGCCAGCGGCCAGCCCCGGATAGGTTTGTGGCACATAGACGCGGAAGAAGGCCGCCAAAGGGGCACTGCCCAGGGAGATAGCTGCCCGCAGGTAGTTGGGCGGAACGGATTTCATCACGCTGTAGAGCGGCAGAATCATGAAAGGCAGCAGGATGTGCACCATGGCGATCACCACGCCCAGACGGTTGAACAGCAAGGCCAGGGGTTCACTGGTCAGGCCGGTGTCCATCAAAAATCGGTTAACCAGCCCATTGGACTGCAGCAGGACGATCCACGCCGCAATGCGCACCAACACCGATGTCCAGAATGGCAGCAGCACCAGAATCATCATCAGGTTGGCGCGCCGGGCACTCAAGGTAGATAGCCAGTAGGCCAAGGGATAGCCCAGCACGATGCACACCAGCGTGACCACTGCACTGATATAAAAGGTGCGAATCAGGATTTGACTGAACGCGGCTTCGTCAGCGCCTACGCGAACGATGCTGCCCTGAGCATCGCGTTTGAGGTCGACTGAAGCCAATAAGTAATCTGGCGTCCAGCGGGAGCTGTTTTTGGCAATGGCCCACCAATAGGGCAGCTCGCCCCAGCGGGGATCGTGCGCGAGTAGTTTTTCTTTTGCTTCAGCGGGCGTAAGTTTGTCGCCCAAGGGCAGAGCCCGGTAAGTCCCCATGATCAGCGAGCGGCCGCCGGCGACCTCGCTGTTGAGTCGGCGCGCCAGCACTCCTGCTTGAGCGGCCTCCGGCAGTGCGCCCAGATCAGCCAGAACGGCGGCATAGGCTGCATCGGGTGGCGCAGACTGCCGATTCCAACCCGACAAGGCAGAGCCAGTTTGACTCAAGGCATCGGCAACTTCTGGGTTCTCAACCGATCTCACCAGCAGCGCACCCAGCGGCACCAAAAAGGTGACCGCCAGGAACATCAGCAGGGGCAGGGTGAGTGCCATGGCGCGCCAACGCTTTCGGCGTTCGACGCGCTGCAACTGAGCAGCCAGCCCCGGGCCGGCCAAAGCAGGGCTTGGGCCGGTCTTGATGGGCATCTGCAAAGTTGCTGTCATAGATTCACCCGGTCAGGCCAGGCTTACTGGGCTGCCCAGGCGGCAAAACGCTTCTCAAGCGCTTCGCCTTGGTCGGCCCAGAATGCGATGTTGAACTGCAGCGCATCCTTGCCGTTGGTCGGCGATGTGGGCAGATCAGCCAAGACCTTGGCATCGAGCTTGGCAAGAGCCTTGTTGTTGGTGGGGCCGTAGGCAATGTTGCGGGCGTATTCGGCCTGCGCGTCGGGCGTGCTGGCCAGAGCGATGAATTTCATGGCCAGGTCCTTGTTGGCACCGCCCTTGGGCATGACCCAGTAGTCAAGGTCGTAAATGCCGCCGGTCCAGGTGATCTTGAGATTTTTGCCTTCACGCTGGGCGGCATCGATACGACCGTTGTAGACGGTGCTCAGAGCTACGTCGCCAGCCACCAGGAACTGGGGTGGCTGAGCCCCGGCTTCCCACCACTGGATGTTGGGCTTGAGCTCAGACATTTTCTTGAAAGCGCGGTCGGCACCTTCCTTGGTGGCAAGCACCCTGTAGACATCGGCACCCTTGACGCCGTCTGCCATGAGTGCAAATTCGAGGTTGTAGCGGGCGCCTTTACGCATGCCCCGCTTGCCGGGAATCTTTTTGGTGTCCCAGAAATCGGCCCAGGTTGCGGGTCCAGTCTTGAGTTTGTCGGCGTTGTAAGCCATCACGGTCGACCAGATGAACACACCCACGCCACATTCATGCACGGCTGCGGGCTGGAAGTCCGCCTTGTTACCAATCTTGCTCCAGTCAATCTTCTCGAACAGCCCTTCATCGCAGCCGCGGTTGACGTCGGGGCTTTCCACTTCAACGACGTCCCAGGTTACCTTCTTGGCTTCGACCATGGCCTTGATCTTGGCCTGCTCGCCGTTGTACTCGACCTGGACCACCTTGCCGGCGCCGGACTTCTCGAAAGCCTCAAAGTAGGCCTTCTTTTGCGCAGCACCGTTGGCGCCGCCAAAGTTCACGACGGTCAGCTGGTTTTGTGCCCAGACGGGCAGCACCAGACCGGCGACCATGGTCATCACGAGGGGTTTGAGTTTCATTGTGATCTCCTAGTAGT
>JBJOJH010000123.1:0-5239 GCA_046046715.1 Pseudomonadota bacterium
ATCTTGTGGCCCGGTGGAATCAGGCCGCGCACGGCAATGCCCTCCACCAGCGTGCCGCTCATCAACTGCGTACGGGCAATCAGCACGTCATCGGCAGGGTGAAGTCGGATGGAGGGATTCATGTTTTTGGGTTCCTGTGTGAAGTGAATGGGGCCAGGGGCAGCGGTGTTCAGTTCGCTTTGCCGTGCACCCAGCTGGCGTTCAGGCGGGCGTGTGATTGGTCCATGTGGCGATGCATGGCAAGCCGGGCCGCAACAGCGTCACGGGCCTCAATGGCAGAAAGAATTGCCTGATGCTCATCGATGGCGGCACGCCAGGATCGCGGGGTTTCGAAGTAGTTGCCCAGGCGTTCGAACATGGGGCTGTGGCGGGCCTCCCAGTAGCCCTGCACCGTATCCATCAACACGCTGTTGCCGCAGGCTTGCACCAGGGCGGTATGAAAGGCGCGGTCGCTCTCCAGCGGTGCTTTTCCCGCATCGGCATCGGCGCGCATGGCTGCGAGTGCCAGGTGCATGGCCTGCAAATGCGTGGGCTGGGCATATTCAGCAGCGAGTGCAGCGGTTTCGCCTTCAACCAGGCGGCGTGCACGGATCAATTCCAGCGGACCCCATTCATTGCTGGCCGGCAGCTCTGTGGCGCTGGGCGTGCGCTCGAGTACATAGACGCCGGAGCCAGTGCGTACTTCCACCCAGCCGTCTACCTCCAGCGCAATGAGTGCCTCGCGCACCGATGGACGGCTTACACCCAGGATTTGCGCCAGATCACGCTCGGCTGGCAGGCGAGCGCCAGGCCTGTAGTCACCCGCCAGGATGGCGCTGCGCAGACGTTCGGCGATCTGCCGATACAGGCGCTGCGGTTCGGGCTTGGAGGGCTGCATCTAAGGGTAAGTCTCGATTAAAAATTGGTCAGACCAATTGATAATCTCACAAAATGGGCCGCACAACATCCGGCAAAACCCTGTGCCAGCCCAACTAGCCAACTTAACTGGAGTACACATGCGACTGAATGGAAAAACCGCTCTGGTGACTGCAGCAGGTCAGGGCATAGGCCGGGCCACGGTGCTGGCCATGGCTGCCGAGGGGGCCCAGGTGCTGGCCACCGATATCAATGCAACCTTGTTGCAAAGTCTGGCAGACGTGCCCAATGTGCGCACTGCGCGGCTGGATGTGCTGGACAAGGCAGCCATCCAGGCCCTGGTGGGCAATGAGCCCGCGTTTAACGTGCTGTTCAACTGCGCCGGCATGGTGCACAACGGCACCATCCTGCAGGCCACCGATGCTGACTGGGACCTGGCGTTTCAGCTCAATGTGCGCTCGCAGTTCTGGATGATCCAGGCCGTGTTGCCGGGCATGCTGGCCAAGGGGGGCGGCAGCATCATCAACATGGCCAGCGTGTGCAGCAGCGTGAAGGGGCTGCCCAATCGCTTTGTCTACGGCACCACCAAGGCAGCCGTGGTGGGTTTGACCAAGGCGGTTGCTGCCGACTACGTGGGCCAGGGCATACGCTGCAATGCGATTGCCCCGGGCACGGTAGACACCCCGTCACTGGGTGACCGTATCAACAGTTACGAAGACCCGGTGGCCGCACGCAAGGCCTTCATCGCCCGTCAGCCCATGGGGCGCCTGGCGCAGGCCACCGAGATTGCCCCCATCGTGGTCTACCTCGCCAGCGACGAATCGGTGTTTGCCTCCGGGCAGGTGCTTTCGGTCGATGGCGGCATGACGATCTGACCGCTCCGGCCTTAACGTGTTTCGATAACCTGCTAAAGAAAGAAGCCCCATGAAACTGGTTCGCTATGGCAACCCCGGTGAAGAAAAACCCGGTCTGATCGATGAGCAAGGCCGCTTGCGTGACTTGAGTGCTGTCGTGCCCGACATTGGCCCAGCCCAATTGAGCGATGCCGCCCTGGCCAAACTGTCCAAGCTCAAGACCGCCAAGCTCCCTTTGGTGAGTGGCGATCCACGTCTGGGCTCGCCGGTTGCAGGGGTCGGCAAGTTCATTGCTATTGGTCTGAACTACGCCGATCACGCCGCCGAATCGGGCATGCCGATTCCGCCCGAGCCCATCGTTTTCATGAAATCAACCACCTGCATTCAGGGGCCCAACGATGAGGTGATGTTGCCCAAGGGGTCGAAAAAGACTGACTGGGAAGTCGAGCTGGGCGTGGTGATTGGCACCCGGGCGCGCTATGTGCCCCAAAAAGAGGCCTTGGCCCATGTGGCGGGCTACTGCACCATCAATGACGTGAGTGAGCGTGAGTTCCAGCTGGAGCGCGGCGGCACCTGGGACAAGGGCAAGGGCTGCGATACCTTTGGCCCCCTGGGCCCTTGGCTGGTAACGCGCGACGAGGTGCCCAACCCGCAAAAGCTGGCCATGTGGCTGGATGTCAACGGTCAACGCGTGCAAACCGGCAGCACCAAGACCATGATCTTTACCGTGGCCAAGATCGTGAGCTACGTCAGCCAGTTCATGACCTTGATGCCCGGCGATGTCATCACCACCGGCACGCCACCCGGGGTGGGCATGGGCATGAAGCCACCTCGCTTTCTCAAAAAGGGCGATGTGATCACCCTGGGCATCGAAGGTCTGGGCGAACAGCGCCAGGAGGTGGTGGCCTTCAAGCGCTGAGACCGCCAGGCCCGCGCCGTGCCCCTGCCGCATTGAGGGGCCGGCGGGGCTACAGTAGGGGGTGCGCAAGCGGGTATTTGAGCCTTGCGCCCCATGTTCAGACCCCAACGCCGGGAGACACCTCATGCCCATCTACACCCCGCCACTGCGCGACATGCAGTTTGTGCTGCACGAGCTCTTCAAGGTCACAGACGACCTGCAAGCCGTGCCGCGATATGCGGATCTGGACTCTGACACGATCAACGCGGTGCTGGAGGAAGCAGGCAAGTTTGCAGCCGAGGTGGCGTTTCCCCTCAACATCAGTGGTGATACCGAGGGCTGCCAGCTGGACCCGACAACCCACGCGGTGCGCACACCGGCTGGCTTCAAGGCCGCGTACCAGCAGTTTGTGGCGGGTGGTTGGCCGGCCTTGAGCTGCGATCCGGAGTTTGGCGGCCAGGGCCTGCCCTTCGTGGTGAATCAGTGCCTGTACGAGATGCTCAACAGTGCCAACCAGGCCTGGACCATGTACCCCGGCCTGACCCACGGTGCTTATTCGGCACTGCATGCCCATGGCACCGAGGAGCAGAAGCAGACCTATCTGCACAATATGACCAGCGGTGAGTGGACCGGCTCCATGTGCCTGACCGAGCCCCACTGCGGCACCGATCTGGGCCTCATGCGTACACGCGCCGAACCGCAGCCCGACGGCAGCTATCGCATCACCGGCAACAAGATTTTCATCAGTGCCGGTGAACACGATGTGGCCGAGAACATCATCCACCTGGTGCTGGCCCGCCTGCCCGATGCGCCGCCTGGCATCAAGGGCGTGAGCCTGTTCATCGTGCCCAAATTCCTGGTGCAAGCCGACGGCAGCCTGGGCGCGCGCAACGGCGTTTACTGCGGTGGTCTGGAGCACAAGATGGGTATCCACGGCAACGCCACCTGCCAGATGGTGCTGGATGGCGCCGTGGGCACCCTGGTGGGCCAGCCCAACAAGGGCATGCAAGGCATGTTCGTGATGATGAACGCAGCCCGCCTGGGAGTTGGCAACCAAAGCCTGGGCCTGACCGAGGTGGCGTACCAGAATGCGCTGGCCTATGCCAAAGACCGCATCCAGATGCGGTCACTCTCCGGCCCCAAGGCGCCTGCGCAAGCGGCCGACCCCATCATCGTGCATCCGGATGTGCGCAAGATGCTGATGACGGCCAAGGCCTATGCCGAAGGTGGGCGGGCGCTGGCAGTGTTTTGCGCCGTGCTGCTGGACAAAGAGCACTTTCACCCTGATGCGCAGGTGCGCCAGGACAGCGGCGAGATGCTCTCGCTGCTAACGCCTATCGTCAAGGCGTTTTTGACCGACAACGGCTGGACCTCCACCTCAGCCTGCCTGCAGGTGTTTGGTGGCCATGGCTACATCAAGGAATGGGGCATGGAACAGTATGTGCGCGATGCCCGCATCAACATGATTTACGAGGGGACCAACACCATCCAGAGCCTGGACTTGCTGGGCCGCAAGGTGCTGGGCAACAACGGTGCCACCCTGAAAAAGTTTGGCAAGCTGGTGGCTGCCCTGGTGATGGAGGAAGGCGTGAATGAAAAGATGGCCGAGTTCATCAACCCGGTGGCTTATCTGGGCGATCAGATGACCAAATTGACGACCGAGCTGGGCTTCAAGGCTTTTCAGAACCCCGACGAAGCAGGTGCGGCAGCAGTGGACTATTTGCGCGTGGCCGGCCACCTGGTGCTGGGCTACTTCTGGGCCCGCATGGCGCAGGTGGCGCTGCGTGAAATCGGCTCCGGGAACACGGACCCGTTCTACCTGGCCAAACTGCAAACCGCGCGCTTCTATTTCGCCCGCCTGTTGCCTGAGACCGCCACCCTGATGCGCACTGCCCGCAGTGGCGCCCGCGCGCTGATGGACACCGACGCCGCTTTGGCCTGATTTTTTTCGAGATTTTGATCACAACGAGGAGCGCAACATGATCCGCACTGCAGTAGCTTGGGCCCTGGTCTTCACATCCACTTTGATTCATGCGCAAATGACGCCGGTGGGCTTGTGGAAAACGATAGACGACGATGGCAAGACCGAAAAATCCCTGGTGCGGATTGTTGAGAGTGGCGGCGTGCTCAGCGGCACGCTGGAGAAGATTTTTGATTCCACCAAGCAAGATGCCAAATGCGAAAAATGCACCGATGACCGCAAGGACAAGCCGGTGCAAGGCATGACCATCATCCGTAACGTGCGCCAGGACGCGGACGACAAAACCATCTGGACCGGCGGCGAAATTCTCGACCCCAACAATGGCAAAACCTACAAGACACGTCTGAAGCCGGTGGACGGCGGCAAGACCATGGAAATGCGTGGTTACATCGGCTTTTTGTACCGCACGCAAGTGTGGCAGCGCGTTGAATAACGAATCAAGGAGTCCCGTGTGAGCCGATTTACTGTCCGCAAAGTCGCCGTGCTGGGCGCCGGGGTCATGGGGGCGCAAATTGCTGCGCACCTGGTCAACGTGGGTGTGCCCGTGGTGTTATTCGACTTGGCCAGCGCCGCCGACAAGGGGCCCAAAAGTGCCATTGCCCTGCGTGCCATCGAGAACCTGAAAAAGCTCAAGCCCTCGCCCCTGGGCGT
>JBJOJH010000124.1:0-3939 GCA_046046715.1 Pseudomonadota bacterium
GGGGCAGTTCCGTCGCAAAACTGAGGCTGCCCGACAGGCCCAGGTGGATGAGCAGCAGCCCCCGATCCAGATCCATCAACAAATACTTGCCGCGCCGGCGAACACCCAACACCCGGGCGCCTGCCAAGGTGGCAGGCTCCACCCCCAGAGGCCAGCGCAGGGGCTTACCCAAGTGCGCAGCCAACACGGTGGCTCCAGCAATGCGCTGCGCAAAGCTCAGGCGGGTGACTTCAACTTCGGGTAATTCGGGCATATCAAATGACGTTGGGGTAAAAAATGGGGCGCTTCCCTTCCGCCCTGCAAGTGCGCCGAAACAAAGGCTGGTCCATGGCAGGGTAAGCCGAAGGGAGACCCGTCGCCAGAGGCGGCCTTGGATTATTATGGTTTGATGTTTTTACTGAAACCTCTGGCACTACTGACCCTGGCGGCTTGCACGCTGCACGCAGCGGCTGCACCCGCGTCCAACAAGGCCAGTGAGGCTGGCCAAGCAGAGGTCGCTGCTCCCACCCCCTCAAACTCCCGACTCGATGGCGAGTTGTTCTACCAACTACTGGCAGCCGAGTTGCGCGCCCAAGGCGGCGAACCTGCTGCTGCTTACCCCTATCTGATGGATGTTGCCCGAAAAACGGGTGATGTGAAGGTTTTCCAACGCGCCGTCGAGGTCGCCTTGCAAGCCAGGTCGGGCGAAGCGGCCTTGCAGGCAGCGCGCGCCTGGCGTACGGCCGCTCCGACTTCACGTGAAGCAAATCGTTACCTGCTGCAAATTCTGTTGGGCATGAACCGCCTCACAGAGGCAGTAGAACCCCTGAAGCGTGACATTGCCCTGGTCAGCCCCGCTGAGCAGGTTGAGGCCATCACGGTTCTGCCACGCCTCTTCAGTCGCGTGAGCAACAAGAAAAAAGCAGCCATGGTGGTGGAACAGGCATTGGCCGACCACATTACCAACCTGCCCAATGCCCCATCAGCCTGGACCAGCATAGGCCGCATGCGGCTCGATGCAGAAGACGTTGAAGGCGCGCTGACTGCGGCCCGCGCGGGGCAAGCCCTGAATCCCCAGGCGGAAAGCCCCGCCATGCTGGGCCTGATGTTGATGAACGCGGCACCTGTGCCCGCTGAGCTCCTGGTTCGCAAGCAGTTGGACGGAGCAAAGCCGTCGGCTGCGGTCAGGCTCGCCTACGCCCGCGTGCTGATAGCTGCGCAGCGCTACGAGGAGGCTGCCACGCAGGCGCGCATTCTCACGCAAGCTGAGCCCGAACAGGCCCAGGCCTGGCTGATCGTCGGCACGCTGGCCTTGCAAAACCGCGATCGCGTGCAGGCCGAAGCAGCCTTGAAACGTTATGTGCAACTGGTCGCCGATGAGAATGGCAAGGCCGCCAACACCGACAATGAAGCAGGGCTGGCGCAAGCTTATCTGGCGCTGGCTGAAGTGGCCGAGCAAAGCGGTAACCTGGCACAAGCCCAGACCTGGCTGACCAAGGTGGACAACGCCGAAGCCCTGGTTGCTGCGCAAAGCCGTAGGGCCTCCATACTGGCGCGCCAGGGTCGCATCGAAGAAGCCCAGCAACTCATACGCAACCTACCGGAAAGAAACGACAACGACGCCAGGCTGAAGTTGCTGGCGGAAACCCAGCTGCTGCGTGAAAACAAACTCTATGCACAAGCCCATGCCCTGCTCCAGACTGCGGTTGCGAGCAACCCACAAGACGCTGAGCTCCTGTACGACCAGGCCATGGTGGCAGAGAAACTGGGAGACCTGACCGGCATGGAGGCGCTGTTGCGTCGGGTCATCGAACTCAAGCCCCAATCGGCGCAAGCCTACAACGCCTTGGGCTACTCGTTGGCTGACCGTGGCTTACGATTGCCGGAGGCCAAGGAACTGATCCTGAAGGCCCTGACCTTTGCGCCCAGCGACCCTTACATCATTGATAGCCTGGGCTGGGTGGAATTTCGCAGTGGCAATCTGGCCGAGGCGCAGCGCATTCTTCAAGCCGCCTTTGATGCCAAACGTGATGCGGAAATTGGAGCCCATCTGGGTGAGGTGTTATGGCGCATGGGCCGGCGAGAAGCTGCCGTGGCGATTTGGCGTGAAGCACAGCAGCTGTCGCCTGAGAACGAAACCCTGCTGGAAACCCTGAAGCGCCTGGGCGCGTCTCTGTGACGGCGGCTACACGATTCGCTCATTGGTACTTGATGCGGGTGCAGACCCCACTGAGATGGGCCACCATCATCACGGTGATGATCATGGCGTTTTTGCTGAGCGCTTGCGCCCAGAAGCCATTAACCCCACCGACTCAAGGCCTGAGACTCTGGCAAGGGCGCCTGGCCATCAAAATTTTGTCGGAGCCCGTGCAGTCCAGCAGTGCCTCGTTTGAATTGCGCGGCGACGCCCATGCAGGCAGCCTGACCTTGTTGACCCCGCTGGGCAGCACGGCGGCCGCCCTGCGTTGGACCCCCGAGTTGGCCGAACTTCACAGCCAGGGACAGGTACAACAGTTTGACAACCTGCAGGCCTTGCTGGTCAAGACCGTCGGAACCGAGTTGCCGCTGTCAGCTCTGTTTGCATGGCTGGCGGGCGAGGCAGCGTCCGCACCGGGCTGGCAAGCCGATTTGCAGGCATGGCCCGAAGGCAGACTGACGGCCCGACGCTCCAGCCCAGAACCGGTCGTTGAACTGCGCATGGCGCTGGAACGGTGAGTACCTCAGGCCCAAGAAAGATAATCGCCTGCCATGAAAGCGATTTTTGATGTCCCCGCGCCAGCCAAACTCAATCTGTTTTTACACATCGTGGGGCAGCGTCCGGATGGCTATCACCTGCTGCAATCCGCCTTTGTTCTGATTGACTGGTGTGACAACCTGCACTTTGAGCTGCGCCAGCATGGCCAGATCAGCCGAGAGGACCTCAGCACCCCATTGCCTGCCGACGACCTGGTGGTGCGGGCCGCACGCGCACTCCAGGCGGACAGTGGTACTCACCACGGCGTGCACATCGGCATAGAAAAGCGAGTTCCGGCCCAGGCGGGCATGGGAGGTGGCTCGTCGGACGCTGCCACAACCTTGCTGGCGCTGAACCGGCTCTGGAATCTGGGATACACGCGCAGCCAGTTGTCGACCATAGGTTTGCGCCTGGGCGCTGACGTGCCCTTTTTTTTACTAGGGCAACACGCCTGGGTGGAGGGCATAGGGGAAAAGCTGAACCCACTAGAGCTGTCGCCCATGCACTTTTTGGTGGCAAAACCACCAGAAGGACTCGACACGCGAAAAATTTTCTCGAGTCCATCTCTCAAACGCGATTCAGAGCTGTCTATAATGACGGACTTCGCTGCAAACACCAACGGCTTTGGCCGAAACGACTTGCAGCCTGTAGCTGAAGCCTTGTGCCCAAGCGTCAAAGAGGCCATCCACTGGCTCTCGACACTCGGATTGCAAGGTCGAATGACAGGTTCAGGTAGCGCGGTGTTTGCTCAGATGCGCCATGATGTTCATCTGCCTACAGCCCCTTCGGGCTATGCAGTTCGCAAGTGTCGCACTCTGGAGGCTCATCCTTTGGCGGGGTGGGCTTGATGCGGTGGTATATCGGTTGACAGCAAATTGCTATCGACCCGTGTAGGGGAGTCGCCAAGTTGGTTAAGGCACTGGATTTTGATTCCAGCATGCGAAGGTTCGAATCCTTCCTCCCCTGCCAAATTGCTGAGTCAAAACTGAATTTTCAGATCTTGACAAATGCAGGCGCAAACACTTATCAATTGCTGGAATTCACATGCAGGTAGCACCCTCCCCTGATTTCATGGTTTTTACCGGCAACGCCAATCCCCAGTTGGCCTCGGACATTGCCCAGCATCTCAATATCTCTCTTGGTGCAGCCACAGTAGGTCGTTTTTCTGACGGTGAAGTCACCGTGGAAATCAACCAGAACGTGCGAGCTCGCGACGTGTTCGTGAT
>JBJOJH010000125.1:0-7859 GCA_046046715.1 Pseudomonadota bacterium
TTTTGGAAAAATTTCTCAAGATGGACTGTTGGCGAGCTTGTACGACTTTGAGAACGGAAATATTTTTGAGGCAGTGCACTCAAGTTACAAAATTTCTCTGTTGACACTTGGTTCTGCGGCAATTTCAGAATTTGTTTGCTTTGCAAAGGAAGTAAAACAGATTAACGATTCGCGACGCCGGTTCAGTCTCAAGCCGAGTGAGTTTCAGCTCATCAACCCCAACACGCTCACCTGCCCCATGTTCCGCAGCGAGAAGGATGCTGAACTTACCAAGAAGCTGTACCGAACTGCGCCGGTGCTGATTAAAGAGGCGATCTATGCAGAGGAGGGCGGCAAGCGTAAGCTGGTCGAGTCAGAAGTCAATCCTTGGGGGGCCCGCTTCACCCAAGGCTTGTTCAACATGGCTAGCGATAGTGGTTTGT
Organism: Pseudomonadota bacterium; assembly: GCA_046046715.1. Classification (GTDB taxonomy): domain Bacteria; phylum Pseudomonadota; class Gammaproteobacteria; order Burkholderiales; family Burkholderiaceae_C; genus JBEEJZ01. The sequence goes on from JBJOJH010000125.1 coordinate 423, forward strand.
TCAAAAATGAGCCTACCCAAGACCGCTACCCCTTGTATGAAGCCAAGCTGATTCATCAGTTTGATCACCGCTACGCCACCTTCATCCCAACAGCGGGCCTGAAAAACGCAGACTGGCCTTCACGCGACCTCACACTCGACGTAAAGGCATCTTTCAATAACGCCGTGACCCCGCGCTATTGGGTGGACAAGCGCGAAGTCTGGTTGCAGGTGGCCAGACTGCCCGACGGACTGATCAAAGCGCTCAAAGACCGGCATGAACCGGGCGTTTTGTTGATGGTCGCCTGGATTCTGTTCGGTCAATGGCTCAGCAGGCATGCTGAACAGGGCGTGTATCCGGCGTGGCAGGCCTTTACCAAGCACCATCCGTTTGCCCACGCCTTATCACCGGTGTCTATGGGCTTGTGCGGAGACAATCCCGCCAGCTTAACCCCCCTGAACGACAACTATCTGCCAGGACAAGCTACAGCAGAAGTAGAAGCTGCCAATGATCGTCAACAGCCAGGATGGTTCTTGGTGGACGGAGTGTGCCTCAGTCGCATGCTTCAAACCACGCAACTCTACGCATCGCTGTTTGAGGATGTTGCAGTCCTACAAACTGTGGATGATGCCTTGGCTTTTGCTGAAACGCTACTTGAAAAGTCATCCCCCCGTTGGTTAATGGGGTGGAGACGAATTGCTAGGGCAACTGATGAAAGGACGTTAATTTCGGGACTGTTTCCGTTGTCGGCTGTGGGTGACAACATGGCGTTAATTTTTTCTGATGTCTCATTTGCGCCGAGACAATTTGCGTTGTTGTATGGAAATCTGAACTCATTAGTTACTGATTACGTTGCTAGACAAAAATTTGGTGGCGCGACGTTAAATCATTTTTATACAAAGCAATTTCCAATTCTTCCCCCTGACCATTACACCGAAGCCGACCTAGCATACATCGTCCCCCGTGTGCTGGAGCTGACCTACACCGCCCACGACATGGCCGCCTGGGCGCAAGACCTCGGCCACAGCGGAACGCCATTCCCCTTCAATCCTGACCGCCGCGCCCAACTGCGCGCCGAACTCGACGCTTACTACGCCCGCCTCTATGGCCTCACCCGCGACGAACTCCGCTACATCCTCGACCCGTCAGACGTCATGGGCGACGACTACCCCTCCGAAACCTTCCGCGTCCTCAAAAACGGCGAGCTGCGTGAGTTTGGCGAATACCGGACGCAGCGCTTGGTGCTTGCGGCGTGGGATGCTTTGCACTCAAGAGAGGCCGCATAAATGTCCATCATTAAGGAGGAATACAAAGAGCTTGGTACAAAGCTCAGCTTGCTCAGTGATACCGTGGTGCTTGCCCAGGCATGGAAAAAGGCTCACGCATACATTCGCCGGTACAACTGGTATGCCGATGTATTGGAGCTAGATGTCTCGGCGGTCAATTTGGATGAATGCCTTACGACTTGGGCGCGAGAAATTAAATCGGATGATTACGTACCAGAGACACTTCGTGTGGTGCCTGCGCCTAAAAACTGCAAATGGGTATTTGCGGGGGACGAGTGGAAGCCAAAGCCAAAAGACAAAGACGATGGTGTGCCTCTGCGTCCATTGGCTCATTTGCCCATCCGAGAACAGGTTCTCAACACAGCAGTGATGCTGTGTTTAGCCAACCCTGTTGAAACTGCGCAGGGCTGTCCTGAGCTGGAACCGTTAGAGGCACGCAAAAAAGGCGTAGCCAGTTATGGCAACCGCCTGCACTGCCAGTGGCGTGAAGGCGTTGATGGTGAACTGAGTGTCGCGGATCACTCATGGGGCAGCAGCAAGTGCTACAGCGAATACTTTGAGCATTACCAAAAGTTTTTGTCTCGCCCGGTCACGGTGTGTCAATCATTGAGTGCAGAGCTTCGACACGACCGGGAGCTTTATGTCGTGAAGCTGGATCTGAAGTCATTTTTTGACAAAGTCGATGTTTCAGCCCTGGGACGCGAGCTGATGCGAATTGACCAAGCCCACCGAGACAAGGTTGGGTGCCAATCGCCAAAAAAGGATCAGGTCAATCACGATCAGTTTTGGCTTGCAGTCGAGCGATTATTCAAATGGGATTGGGATAAGGATGATTGCCCCGAATCTGTGTTTTTCTCCGAGGTTGATGGCGAAGACTGCATTCCGCGGGGGGTGCCTCAAGGCATGGTGGCATCGGGCTTTTTGGCCAACGCATACCTGAATCAATTTGATATCAAGCTGACGCAGCAGTGCGCTGAAAACATGGCGGTAGGTGATGTGAGTGTTGAATTGCTCGACTATTGCCGGTATGTAGACGACATCCGATTGGTGGTGTCGGCACCAATCCTTTCTGATGTAGTGGCCATCGTAGGCGTCATTCGTGAAGCCGTTGAGAGGCATATCGACGGTTGTTTAGCGCAACACCAAGTGCAAATCAGCGCGACGCGATTGCTGGAACTCAACAAAGGTAAAACGGAGGTTCAAGCCTACAAATCGATAGGTCTTGGTACTGGCATTTCTACGCAAATGCGAGCCATGAATGCCGGGCTGAGTGGGACATTTGATTTGGATGGCCTGGTAGAGACGGCGGGTGGTTTGGATGGCTTGCTGTGGCTGTCAGAGCAGCTTGAGTCAGATGACGATTCACAGAAAAAAAACTACAAACATCGCCTAGCGAAAATTTCTCTGCCAGCCAGTGATGTGCGTGACGATACGGTTAAGCGGTTTGTCGCTACACGGATTGTGAAAGCTCTGCGCGAGCAGTTGGCGATGGCCGATTTGGATGCCCCAGCTGAGGACGCTGTTCGACTCGGTGACAAGGTGTTAACCCGCGATCAGTTGTCGCATGAGTTTGAACGGGCTGCCCGGCGGTTTATCAAGCTATGGGCAGGCAACCCTTCGTTGATCATTCTGTTGCGCTGTGCGTTTGATCTTTTCCCGCATGCCAAGCTGTTGGAACCAGTTCGCGTGTCTTTAACTGAGTTGCTTGAGTCATCAACTGATGAGACGGTTGCAGCCCTCAAGAAAAAACGCTTGGCGTTTTATGTGATTGCTGATTTGCTGAGGGCTGGGGCAGTTGAAACCGGTTATCGCGAAGCCGAAGCATACCCAGAGGGTTCGGACATTGAAGGCTACCGGGAATGCTTGACGCTGCTCGCCAAGAGGATGCTGCAGAGGAAAATTTCTGCCCCTTGGTATGTGCAGCAGCAGGCTTATCTGTACTTGTCTTCTCAGAACGACGTTTCAAAACGTATCGTTTTCAAGGGCGCGCTCAGGGAGGTCAAGAGTTACCTTCACTTGCAACAAATGTTGCGCTACAGGGATATTGCTGAAAAAGACTTGCTTCTGTATCTGCCATTTGTCTTGGTGGTTCAGCAAATCAAACCAGACCGTGCCAAACTGGCGACCTGGTTGTTGACCAACCTTGAAGGTTGCACTGCGCAAATTAAAAATGAAGTTGCGAGCTTTTTAATCTCTGCTCAACCTGCGTTGCTGGTTGAGTTGTTGAGTCTGAACAAGAAACTCAAAACACTGCTGATCGATCACCTACCCGAATGCGTGAAGCTCTATGTCCAAGGGTCGTTGCGCAAGCGTAAGGCTCTGCCATTACCTGCAGCCCCAACACTGCTGCAGGCACTGGTTAACCAAGATAACCCGTTCGCTAACGAAAACGGATTGCTGGCCCTGGCGCAATTTCTCCTCAAGGATTGCATTAAAAATCCGACAGCCTTGGATTTGCTCGCTGACGGTATCTCATCCTGTGATGTTTCTCTGAAAAGAGGTGTTCGGCTTTGGGATGATTTGACGTCCTTGCCTGAGGATTTTTGGGTAGATGGTGACGAGGCTGTCTTTAAAGCCACTGCGCCATCTGAAGCCGCATGGGGCCTATACGACAAGCCGGAGTGGGTCAGCTCTGACAAGCTGTGGATGTACGGGTTGGGCCGTCTGTTGCGCTCTGCATTTGTGGGTGATATCGACTTTACGGCTCGTCAGTGGTTAATCAGAGATGAAGTCAGCCCCTACAGCGGTTTGAGAAGCACTTGGTATCAACGCCGCTTTGGCATGAGCAATGCCCCGCAGGCTTTGTTGACTGAGGGACAACCAGTGACGCCGTGGTTGTCAGGGTTTTTGACCGCGCTTTTGCAATGGCCGGGCACCTTGATGATGGAAGCTGTGGCCCATGAAGTGGGCAAGGTTACAACACCCCAACAATTGCTGAAAATTGTCGATATGCGAATCAAGGTCTTGCGTGGCTTGTACGGGCACAGGAGCAAGACGCCTTTTGTGGTGATGCCCATTTCGGATGCAGCGCCGCGCTTGCGCCCGATGCGTGTGGCGGTTGTGCAGACCATGCGTCCCAAGCTGGATGAGTTTGATGCCAAAGACCCCTTGCACTGGACATCAGCAGAGTTAGCCGCTCACCGGCGGCATTTGGCTGAGATGTGCAAGCTCACCCATGCACAGGTGAGGGCATGGATGGCCTCTCGATCCAAGGCAGTGCATGACGAAAACGGTGCACCATTGGTTGATCTGGTTCTCTTCCCGGAACTGTCGGTTCACCCACAGCACCTTGGATTTTTACGGCGTTTATCGGACAGTTTGAGGGCGACCATCTTTGCGGGGCTGACCTTTGTTCATTCAGCCAATGCGGGTGGGGTGGTCAACCAAGGTGTTTGGCTTCTCAGAACACAACGCAAGGGTGATGGCCGTCGCTTGGTTTACGTTCGTCAGGGTAAAAAATTCCCGATGAAGCTAGAACAGCAGATGGGCATTAAGCCCCACCGACCAGACGTCACTTTGGTGGAGTTTCCAGTTGGTGAGGACGGAAAGCCAACCAGGGTTGCTGCTGCGATTTGCTTTGACGCAACCGATCTTGACTTGGTCGCCGACTTGCGAGAGCGGTCCGATGTGTTTCTGGTCGCGGCCCTCAACAAAGACGTAGGCACGTTCGACAACATGGTGGGCGCGTTGCGCTTCCACATGTACCAACCCGTGATCTTGGCCAACAGCGGTGAGTTCGGCGGCTCAACCGCTCAAGCGCCTTACACCAAGCACGATCAGCTGATCACGCACATGCACGGTGGCAACCAAGTGGCCGTGAGTGTTTTTGAAATTGAGCCTTGGGATTTCAATGGCAAAACGAAGCCAGTTAAAGACAAAGAAGTGAAGTCACCGCCTGCTGGTTTTGAAGGGCGTAATCCATGAAGCAATTGATTCCTACATCCGAATCCCTCACCGTCGAATTCAAAAGCGACCGCAAACGCCTGTCGGATGCCGAGCTGGTCGAGGCTTTGGTGTGCCTGGCCAACACCGAGGGCGGCGAGCTGTGGCTGGGGGTGGAAGACGATGGGCAACCCACAGGGCTGCATGCTGACCACATGGTGTTGACTGGTTTGGCGGGCCTGGTGGCCGCTCGCACATCGCCATCTTTGCAGGTGACGGCCGATCGTTTCGAGGTACAGGGTGTGTCGGTGGCGCGAATCACCGTGCACAAGGCGCTGGGCGAGGTGGCCACGCAGGCGGGTGTGTATGTGCGCCGCCGCATCAAGCACGACGGCACGCCCGAATGCGTGCCCATGCTGCCGCACGAGCGCATCAGCCGGGCCAGCAGTTTTGGACTGGTGGATGTATCGGCTCAGCCGGTGGCGGGCTGCGCCCTGGCTGACTTTGACCCATTGGAGCGCGAGCGCCTGCGCCAAGCGGTGCAGCAATACGGTGGCGACCGCGTGCTGCTGGAGTTGGACGACGAGGCCATGGATGGCGCACTGGGCTTCACACTGCGCCAGAGCGATGGCACAAGGGTGCCCACGTTGACAGGTTTGTTGTTGATTGGCCGCGAGTCGGTGCTGCAGCAGCGCGTGGCCACGCACGAGCTGGCGTTTCAGGTGCTGGCTCAGCAGGCGGTGCGGTTCAATGAGTTTCGGCGCTTTCCTTTGCTCAAGGCACTGGACTGGCTGGAGACCAATTTCCGCCCCTACAACCCCGAGCAAGAGTTGCAGGTGGGTTTGTTCCGTGTGCCGGTGCCGCTGGTGGACATGGCCGCGTTTCGGGAGGCCGTGGCCAATGCCTTGATTCACCGCGACTACCACCGCATGGGGGCGGTGCATGTGCGGCTGGAGGATGAGGCCTTGGTGATCAGCAACCCCGGCGGCTTGGTGGACGGCGTGACACTGGCCAATTTGCTGGTGACAGAGCCGCGCCCCCGTAACCGTGCACTGGCCGATGCGATGAAGCGCATTGGGGTGGTGGAGCGTTCGGGTCGAGGGGTGGACACCATTTACCGAGGCATGCTGAAGTTTGGTCGCCCAGCGCCAGATTACGGCCGAACCGATTCGCACAACGTGGTGCTGAGTTTGCCAACGGTGCCCGCCGATGTGGCATTCCGCCGCATGGTGGTGGACGCAGAGCGGAACCGCAATGCCGAGCTGCCCATTGATTCACTGATCGCTTTGGCCGCTTTGCGCGAGTTCAAGCGCTTATCGGCCGACGCGCTGGCCAAACACATTCAGCGTGACGCTGCCAGCGCCAAGCGCACCTTGGAGGCTTTGACCGAAGCCGGTTTGGTGGAGGCACACGGCAACACCCGTGGCCGCAGTTACACCTTGTCGGCGGCGGTCTACACCGTTGTGAGCGATAAGGCGGCGTACACCCGCCAGGTAGGCTTTGGCCCGATTCAGCATGAGCAGATGCTGTTGAGCTACATCCGCCAACACGGGCAGATCAAGCGGGCGGAGGTGATGGAGTTGTGCCGGTTGACGGAAGGTCAGGCGAAGCATTTGCTGAAAAGAATGTGGGATGCAAAGCAGATCGTGATGCGCAGGCACGGCAATTTGACGACTTATGTCGAATCAGACTGAGCCCTATCTTGTCCGCTTCGGATGATCTTCGGATGATCTTCGGATCATTTGCGGATCATTTGAATTTTCTAAGTTGTTGATTTGTATTTAAATTCTTCCGGAGCAGATCTGAAAACGACCCTTGCGGATCAAATTAAACGGATGTTTTTCTTGAAAACATGACCCCCCTCAAACGCGCCCTGATCGAAAAAGCCGGCCACGACCACGGCTTTGAGCATGTGCTGCCCGCCGCCAGTGGCGTGGTCAACCTGGGCTCGGCCCGTCACCCAGCCCGTGTGGCGGTGTCCTTGCTGCTGCAGGGCTACGCCGTGGTGGTGGAGCAGGGGCCTGCCACCTTGTCGCCCGAGCTGGACCGCAGCTTTGCCCAATGGCCGCGCAGCGGTGCGGCGTTTGTCGCGGCCACAGACGCTGAACTGGCCCAATGGCTGCGCCGTGCCGCGGCGCTGGCGCAGTCGCTGCCCAACCAGGCAGTGGTGGACTTTGACACCCAAGTGCAGCTGGCGCTGGCTGCTTTGTCCGCTGCCGACAACCAAAGCACCGTGGTGCAGCGCCTGGTGCGCCAGCTCGTTGGCCAAGACCGTTATCGCCAGGCCATG
>JBJOJH010000126.1:0-5628 GCA_046046715.1 Pseudomonadota bacterium
TCAGGATGAAGCTGCCGATCAGTGCCCCCAGCGCGCCAGCCACCAGCGCCGACAGCGGCAATGCCAGCCAGAAGCTCAGACCGAAGCGCGTCAGAAAGATGGCGGTTGCATAGCCACCGATCAGGGCAAAACCGGCCTGGCAGATGTTGATACGCCCAATGGTGAAGGTCAGCCACACACCCAAGGCGATGAGCGACAGACCCATGCAGTTCATCAGCACAGACAGGAGGTAGCGCGAGTCCCCCACCAGGAGGGGCAGGGCCAGCAACACGGCCATGAACACCCCTGCAATCTGCAGGTCACGAGATTTTTGTGATTTCACTTGTGGTACTCCGTGCTTCAGCCCCAGGGCTTGCCGTACAGCCCGTTGGGCTTGAATATCAGGAAGACGATCATGGCAACAAAGATCAGCAGATAGGTCATGCTTCCCGGCAACAGGTCGTAGCCAATGGCTTCGGCAAAGCCCAGGAGGATGCCGCCGACAATCGCACCCGAGGTCACACCGGCGCCGCCAATCATGATCATGATGAAGGCCTTGGTGGAGATGTTGGTGCCCACCCCCGAGTTGACGCCATACACCGTGACCAACAGGCCGCCAGCCAGTCCTGCCAAGGCTGCGCCGATGGCAAAGCCCATAGTGGTGGTGGCCTTGACGTCCACGCCCTGCAGGCGTGCGGCCTCCTTGTCCTGCGCCACCGCACGCAGAGCGCGCCCCGGTCGGGTGTACTGCACAAATAGCAGCAGCGACACAATGAAGAACATCGCCAGCACTGCCACCATGGCATTGGGGTAGGTGAGAATGGCGCCGCCATCTGCAATATCTCCAAAGATGATGGAGCCATCCAGGACCTGTGGCACGCCGCGCTGCTTTTCACCAAATACTGTCAGCGCCAAGTTCTCCAGCAGCAGTGCGGTACCCACAGCCATGAGCATGGAGTTTTCCTCGCGCTTGGCATTGGCAAGCACCGGCTGGAAGAAGAAGCGGTTGAAGGCCACGCCCACGAGGCCTAGCACCAGAGCAGACGCCAGCAGTGCAAGCCAAAAGGGCAGCTCGAATTGGCCGTACACGTAATAGACAACAAACGCGCCCAGCATATACATCTGGCCGTGCGCAAAATTGACGACGCGCATGATGCTGAAAACCATGGTCAGCCCCAGCGCAATGAGAGCGTAGACCGAACCCAGCACCATGCCGTTGATAAGCACCTGTAGCATGCAAGCCTTTCAATCAAGAAACCTAGAACACAAGTCCCCGCCACGAGGGCGGGGACGCTGCCATGAAGAAGACTAGTTCTTGATGGTTCCAACAAACAGTGCCTTGAACTCGTTGCCGTCAAATTCATTGACGACCAGCGGCACGCCCACCTGGCTACGGCGACCGAAGTCGGCGTTGCCGGTGAATTCGAGCTTGGTAGTTCCACCCTTGACGAAGGGGTTGGTCATGGAGAACGTGGCCATCTCTTTCTTGAAGACCTCCACATCGTTGACGGCAGCCGGGTTCTTCTTCAGCACAGCGAGGATCAGCTCCAGCGCATAGACCTTGGTGCCGGCTTCGTCATTCCACTCGCCCACACGCTTCTTGTAAGCTGCAATGAATTCCTTCATGTAGTCGGACTGGATCTCGGGGGTGGAGGCACCGCCCACGCTCATGAAGCCCTTGGCCTTGTCGCCCGCCACTTGGGCCAGGATCTTGGAGTCCTGGCCGGTCTCAGTGGAAATCGTGCCCTTGAAGCCCAGGTCACGGGCTGCGCGGTTGAGCAGTGGCGCGTCGGCCGGTGCCACACCGGACAGCACAATATGGTCTGGTTTGGCACGGATCACCTTGGTCATGACCGGCATGAAGTCCTTGGTGCCCGGTTCATAGCTGTCGGAGGTGGCCACCACATTCAGGCCAAGCTTCTTGGCGGCTTCCACGCCCTCATCCTGCTGGTTCTTGGCATCTGACTCATTGCGGGCCAGAAAGGCGATGGACTTCACACCCTTCTTTGTCTTGAGGTAGTCATAAATGATGGGGCCTACCTGGTAGCTGGCCACCATGCCCAGCACCGAGGCGTTGGCGGGTGCCTTGTACAGCTCCTTGGCAAAGGCGTAGGGGAAGTTCAGCGCCTTGGCGCGCTCCATCACCGGCTTGACTGCCAGGGCGGTGGTGTCGATGTTGGGCCCGATGATGTATTTGATGCCCTGGCTGGTGAGCTTTTCGGCATTGGTCACGGACACCTTGGGGTCGTTCTTGTCGTCCAGGCCGACGATCTCCAATTTGTACTTCTTGCCGCCAATGTCGATACCGCCCTTGGCGTTGTACATGTCGGCCGTGGTTTCGGCGCAGTACTTGTTCACCAGTCCCCATGACGCAGCCTCACCGGACATGACGCCGTTGACTCCGATTTTCAGTACTTCTTGTGCATGTGCAGACCCCAGCACCACCCAGGGGGTCACGGCGGCCAATACGGTGGCACGAATCAGGTTTCTCTTGTTCATCGAACTTTCCTTTCGGTTTTCAGGTTGGGCGCCAACGCGCTCGATCTTGGCATCTGTAGACATTGGTCTCAGAAGATTCTAAGCACTGCCATTTACGATTTTGGATAGGATTGTCTTCAATCGCGTTTGCAGTATGCATACAATACATCATAAAATTGCATTCAATACATAGGGAAATCCCCTACATGTGTAAATTTGCCAATCTGAAAATTCAAACTGGATGGAGACGAAATGAAGATTAAAGTGATCAATCCCAATACGACTTGGTCGATGACCAGAACCATTGGCGGTGCCGCCAGAGCGGTTGCATCGGCGGATGTTGAGATCGTTGCCGTCAGCCCAGAACATGGCCCAGCCTCCATCGAGGGACACTACGACGAGGCCATGGCCTGTCTGGGTCTACTGGATGAAATACGCAGGGGTGAGCAGGACGGTTGCGATGCCTATGTGATCGCATGTTTCGGTGATCCCGGTTTGGACGCCGCGCGGGAACTGGCCCGTGGTCCGGTCATAGGCGTAGCCGAGGCGGCGATGCGCAATGCCTGCTATTTGGCGACTGGCTTTTCTGTGGTGACGACCTTGCAGCGCACAGTCATCATTGCTGAGCATTTAGTCCAAAAATATGGCGTCAGCAGTCATTGCCGCAAGGTACGCGCCAGTGAGCTGGCGGTCCTGGATCTGGAAGATCCCCAGAGCAATGCCTACAAGACCATATTGGACGAATGTCGCAGTGCACTGGAAGAGGATGGCAGCGGTGCCATCGTACTGGGTTGTGCTGGCATGGCTGATTTGTGTGCCAGGTTGCAACAGGAGTTGGGAGTCCCAGTCATAGATGGTGTGGCCGCAGCGACGATCATGGCCGAGGGGCTGGTGCGAGCGGCCTTGCAAACCAGCAAACGTGGTGACTACGCTTTTCCCCTGCCTAAGCAATACGCTGGGATGCTGTCTGCAATGCAGCCGTGAATCGAGTTTCAGCTATGTGGGAGTGTCTCGAATTCAGGGGCGGAACAGCATGACAGAAATCGACTTTGAAGAACTCTCGGCCTATGAACGTTACAAATTGATGGCCAGTCTGATCGTGCCTCGACCGATCGCACTTGTGACCACGCTAGGTGTTCATGGAGTAGTCAATGCAGCTCCTTTTTCCATGTTCAACATGGTGGGTGAAGATCCCCCCATCGTGATGCTGAGCGTCAACCGGCTCACCGATGGCCGGCTCAAGGATACCGCGGCCAATATCCTTGCGACCGAAGAGTTCGTAGTGCACATGACAGACGAAGCAATGGTAGAAAAAATGCATGCATGCGGAGGGTACTTTCCCTCTGATGTGAGCGAGATTGAGCAAGTTGGCTTGCACACATCACCCTCCCTGTGCGTCTCTCCACCGCGGATCCTGGAAGCGCCTGTGGCTTTTGAATGCGTGCTTCATGAAAAACTGGAAACCGCTAGCCGCTACGTCTTCATTGGGAGGGTCAAATGGCTTTCCGCCCGGCCTGGGCTTGTGGACACCAAGACTTGGCGTGTGGACTTGCGGCAGTACTACCCGGTGGGGCGTTTTGGCGCAAGTTTTTATGTGAAGTCGCACGACCGCTTTGTTGCTGGTGCGCCAGGTGTTACCGCAATGTCCACAGAGATCGATGAAATATGAATAAGGCACTGAAACAGGCACGAAGAGGGCAGCTGGTCAGGGACTTTGATTCGGCTAGTTGTCCGCTGTGCTGCTTCTTTTGCGCCACATCTGTGAGGCCGCCATGTCAGGCGCAATCACGATGCCGGACTGCCCATGGTGTTGGAGTCCGACGCCAAACGCGATGCTCAAAACCTCGACCTTCCCGACTTGCTTGGCTGATGCTCAGCACCGTTGCGTGATAACCAACCCCTTCAAGGATTTTCCATGCCATTCATTCGTACTGCAGTTCCCAAAAACTCACCAGTCCAGACCAAGCAAGCCATCGTGGACGGCATACACAACGCCTTGGTTCAATCCATAGGCATGCCTGCCGATGAGTTGTTCAATCTGATTACCGAGTATGAACCGGACAATTTCCATTACGACCGCAGGTTCAATGGTATTGCCCGCTCAGACAGCGTGGTGGTGATCGAGATCACCATGCGCCGTGGGCGCAGCGATGCGATGAAGAAGTCGCTTTATGCTGCCATCGCAGCTAATCTGCAAACTGCGGCGATGGTCAATCCGGCCGATATTTTCATATTCATGCACGAAAACGACTATTCAGATTGGTCGGTGGGGCTTGGCCGGTTTGCCATGGAGATCAAGCAGCAGAGGGGGCCGGACGTTTGAATGCGTCATCGTCTCATCCCAGTACAAAAACCCGGCGACGTAGCGGGTAAGTTGTATGCGGGACAGGAAGCTCAGGGGGAAGAGGCACTTCAGCGCCCACGATGAGATTGGTTGGAACTCGGCGTCGTATGTGTCGATGGTTTTGGGCTCACTCTGGTTTATCCAATGGACTTTGGGTTGATCCGACTCCGTGACAAGCCACCTGGTTGACCATGGACTGTAGTCTCAGGCAGCTTCGCCGCAACAAGTCTGTTGGCCAATGCCGTTGGCGGGCATGGGTGGACACAGGAAGAGAGCAGGTTCACCCCTCAAAACTGGAAGTCATAGTCGACTGTCAGCGGTGCGTGGTCGCTGAACTTGATGTCCTTGAAGATGGACGCGGTACGGGCCACCTGTCCGAGGGCGGGAGAGGCCAAATGGTAGTCAATGCGCCAGCCCACGTTCTTGGCGTAGGCCTGGCCGCGGTTGCTCCACCAGGTGTAGGCCTCGTCTGTGGTGTTGGGGTGTAGGCTGCGGTACACGTCTACCAGGCCGGCACCTTCTGGCGTGGCTAGCAGCTGCGTCATCCAGGCACGTTCTTCGGGCAAAAAACCCGAATTCTTTCGATTGCCTTTCCAGTTTTTGAGGTCAATTTCCTGGTGCGCGATGTTGATGTCGCCACACAGGATGAATTCGCGCTCGGCTTTTAGTTGCTGCAGATGCGGGTAGATCAGGCCCAGGAAACGGAACTTGGCCTGCTGACGGTCGTCGCCCGAAGAGCCGCTGGGGAAGTAGCTGCTGATGATGGACAGTTTGCGCGCCGGGGTGTCAAAGCGCAGTTCCACATAGCGCCCCTCGGCGTCAAATTC
>JBJOJH010000127.1:0-7106 GCA_046046715.1 Pseudomonadota bacterium
GTGGTGCAGCGCCGCATGCGGGGCCTGTCACGCTCCTTTCAGCGTACCAGCGTGTTCGGCCAGATGCCGGTGCGTAAGCAGGTGGAACTGGCCTCGCACATGATGGGCGTAGAAGACTCCGGTGCCGATGCCGACGACGTGCTGCGCGAACTTTCGCTGGACCACCTGGGTCAAAGCATTGCGCAAGACCTGGGCTATGGCGAGCAGCGCCGCCTGGACCTGGCACTTGCTCTGGTGGGGCGCCCGGCAGTGCTGCTGCTGGATGAGCCGATGGCAGGTCTCTCGGTCCAGGAGTCGCTGGATCTGGCCAAGCATTTGCAGGCGCTCACCTCGCGGCGCAATGTGTCGGTGCTGCTGGTGGAGCACGACATGGATGTGGTGTTCGGCATCTCCGATGCAGTGACCGTGTTTGAACTGGGCCGCGTGATTGCACAAGGCACACCGGCCGAGGTACGCGCCAACCCGCGTGTGCGCGAAGCCTATCTGGGGAGTGCCGCATGAAGACGCTATTGCAGATCGACGGTGTGGACGCTTTCTACGGCGCGGCGCACATCCTGCACCGCATGACGCTGGAAGTGAAAGAGGGCGAACGCGTGGCCCTGATAGGCCGCAACGGCGTGGGCAAGACCACGGTTGTCAACACGGTGCTGGGTCTGGCCGCCATGAAAGGTGGCTCGATCCACATGAACGGCAAGCACATTGCCCGCCCGCGCACTTACATGGCTGCACAAAACGGCATTGCCGTGGTGCCGCAGGGCCGCTGCATTGTGGCCAACCTGACGGTTGAAGAAAACCTGCACTTGGGTGCCGCCGTAGGCCGCAAAGGCCCCTGGACCGTATCCGAGATTTACAAGCTGTTTCCCATCCTGCAGGAGCGCGCCCACACACCTGGCACCGCGCTTTCTGGCGGGCAGCAGCAAATGCTGGCGGTAGGCCGTGCGCTTATGGCAAACCCTGCACTCATTCTGCTGGACGAGCCAACCGAAGGCCTGGCTCCGGTGATCGTGGACCAGCTGGGCCAGATTTTTAACAAGGTTGCAGACCAGGGTACTGCGCTGCTCCTGATCGAACAAAACATGACCCTGGTGACTCGCGTTGCAAAACGCTACGTTGCCATGGCCAAAGGTGCCGCTATTGTGCAGGGCGATGTGCACGCCGGAAGCCTGGAAGAGTTGCACGAGCACGTCATGGTGTGAGTGAACCGCAGTCGATTGAAAGAACCGGCACCGGACCGTATCCGGCTTTAACTAACTGAGGAGATCAGACATGTCCCAAATGAAATTCCCACGCCGTAGCGTTATTGCCCTGGCCCTTGCAGCGGCCTTGCCCATGGTTGCCATGGCGCAGGCCAAAGACCCGGTCAAGGTCGGCCTGGTCAGCTCCAAGTCCGGTGTGTTTGCACAGCAGGGCGAGGAAGTGATCCGTGCCGTCAAGTTTGCGATTGACGAAGCCAATGCCAAAGGCGGCGTTGATGGTCGCAAAGTCGAAGTGGCCGAGGCCGATGACGAAGGCACGCCCGACGCCGGCCGCCGCGTGGCCGAGAAGCTGGCACGCGATGGCTACAACATGCTGATCGGTGCTATTCCTTCCTCTATCTCGCTGGCCTTCGCCCCCAACCTTGAGCGCTGGGACGCAGCCTACTTTGTGGTGGCCAGCAAGTCCGACAAGATCACCGGCGACTCCTGCAAGCCGCGCATGTTCCGCACCAACCACTCTGATGCAATGGACATCGCCATGATCAGCGAGTGGGCCAAGAGTTTCAAGGACAAAACCTACGCCACCATGGCCGCAGACTATGTGTGGGGCCGTGACTCTGCAGAGTCCTTCACCAAGGCCGTCAAGGGCCAGGGCAAAGACGTCAAGCTCAACCTCTACGCCCCTCTGGGCACCAAAGACTTCTCGCCCTTTATTGCACAGCTTAAAGAAGCCAACGTAGACGCCATCTGGGTAGCCGAAACCGGCCGCGATGCCATTGCTTTCGTGAAGCAGGCGCAAGAATTCGGCCTGATCCCCAAGACCAAGCTGATCGGCCACTCGTTGATCTTGAACTTTATGATCAACGGCACAGACAAAGCCCTTGAAGGCACCCCCGGCACCACTGGCTACACACCCGACATCGACAACCCTCGCAACAAGGCTTTTGTAGCCGCCTGGAAGGCTAAGTTCAACCGCCTGCCCACCGACAACGAAGGCCAGGCCTACAACGGCACACAAGTCATGTTTGAAGGTATCAAGAAGTCCGGCAGCAACAAACCCGCTGATGTGTCTAAGGCCCTGTCGGGTGCCACCATCGACTCCATCTACGGCTCTGTGCAAATGCGCGCTGCCGACAACCAATTGGTCCTGCCCAACTACGTAGGCCGTGCCAAGGTGGTGGACGGCGTGCTGCGCCCTGTGATCGAGCAAACCTTTGCGCCTTCGCTGGCCCCTGCTGCATCGCCTCTGTGCAAGATGTAAGTTGAAGGCATGCCCCACATCCAGATCGACTACACCGCCAACCTGGAGGCTGATATTCAGGAGCGAAAGCTCGTCGAGACGCTGCACCAGGAAGCGGTGGAAAGCAGTATCTTTCCGGTGTGGGGCATCTGTACCATTTCAATGCAGTCCTTGCTGAGTTATAGTACTTCCGCAACGCATAAATTTGGGCGCATTTTGTGCATATTAGTGTGATACGCAAGTGCAATTATGTTGTTGTGCCAGAGTTGTAAGTCATTGATTTAAAAAGAAAATTTGTTTGTGCTGTCTGGGAATTTCGATTCCTGCCAGCCGCACCAAACTAAAAACCTGCAACTGTCATAGTTTGCAGGTTTTTTTCTGAGTTTCCCCAGTTTTGACCAGCACGATGAGCAAAGCGTTCACCCGCGAATCTGATTCCGAAGATGACGATGAGGCCTTGCTGCCCGCATTGCCACCCGGTGGTAAGAACTACATCACGCCCCAGGGCTTTGCACGACTCAGGACCGAATTTTCTGTCTTGATGGACGAGGAGCGCCCCAAGATGGTGGAGATCGTGCATTGGGCTGCCAGCAACGGGGACCGGTCTGAAAATGGTGACTACCTGTACGGCAAAAAGCGCCTGCGTGAGATTGATCGGCGTATCAGGTTCTTGACCAAACGTCTCGAAAAGGCCGAAGTCACCGACCCCAGCGTGCACCACGGGAGCGATCAGGTTTTTTTCGGTGCGACTGTGATCTACCTGGAGGATGACAGCACCGAAAGAACGGTCACCATTCTCGGCATTGACGAGGCCGACAGTGCTCAGGGCCAGGTGAGCTGGGTGTCGCCGGTGGCACGTACGCTGCTCAAAGCACGCGAGGGTGATGTCCTCAAACTTGTCACGCCGGTGGGCGTTCGAGATATTGAAGTTGTGTCAGTGAGTTATCCTGCACCGAAGCAGGCCTGAAGCAGCGCGCCGTCGCGACTGTCAGTCTGCAGTGCTCCGGCGTACTCGTAGCACCGACGGTGTGCGCTGCAAGTTGCGCATGATGTTGTCGAGATGCGCACTGTCTCGCACAGCAATCGTGAAGCGCAGGTCCAGCGCTTGCTGCAAACCATCTTGTCCCATTTCAATGTGAGTGATATCGGCCTCTGACGATGCCAGGGACGCAGCCACCCGTGCCAGCACACCCTTGCCGTTGGTGACGGTGATCACCACATCCGTTTCGAATGCCCGCACGGGTTCGTCTGCCCACTCCACGGAAATGAAGCGTTCGCTGTCCTTGTGCTGAAGTTTGCTGGCCACATGGCAATTTCGGGTGTGCACCACCAAGCCCTCGCCATGACCCAGGTAACCAGAGATTGCGTCGCCAGGTACCGGCCGGCAGCAAAGGGCAAACCTGACCGAGGCGTTTTCGCTGCCGTCCAGCGTCACGCTCGTGGCTGCCATGTTGTCACTGGCCGCAAAACGTTCACGGCTGAGCAGCAGGGCATCGGGCTTGGCGCCGTGGTCAGCCAGCAGGTTCACGATGCGTTTGGCCACGATGTTTGCAATGCGCTTGCCCAGGCCGATGTCGGCCATCAGTTCATCGGGCGTCTTGTTGCCGGTGAAATGCAGCAACTTCTCCCACAGTCCGCGTCCGATCTCGTCGGCGTCTTCCGGTAACTGCTCTATGCCTTCTGCCCGTAGCGCTTGTACCAGGAGCTTGCGGCCGAGGCTGTGTGCGTCGGTGTCCGCCATGGTCTTCAGATAGTGGCGAATTTTTGAGCGCGCCCGGCCGGTGCGCACAAAACTGAGCCAGGCCGGATTGGGGGCGGACATCGGCGCGGTGACCACCTCGATGACGTCACCGTTCTTGAGCTCGGTGCGCAGCGGAACTTGTTCGCCGTTGATCCGTGCACCTATGGTGCGGTCTCCCACATCGCTGTGGATAGCGTACGCAAAGTCCACCGCCGTTGCACCCCGCGGCATGGCCATGATCTGGCTTTTGGGCGTGAAGACATAAACCGCATCGGGAAACAGGTCTACCTTGACGTGGTCCCAGAATTCGGCGGCGTCACGCGTCTCATTCTGTATGTCGAGCAAGGATTGCAGCCACTGGTTGCCCAGGCGGTCAGCATTGGTGCTGCCCGGGCCGTTGGCCTTGTACAGCCAATGCGCCGCAACGCCCGACTCGGCCACGACATGCATGGCCTCGGTGCGCATCTGGAATTCGACGTTCACTCCGGCCGGCCCTACCAGGGTGGTGTGCAGCGACTGGTAGCCATTGACCTTGGCGATGGCAATGTGGTCCTTGAACTTGCCCGGTACCGGTTTGTAGAGTTGGTGCAAAGTGCCCAGGGCGGTGTAGCAGTCTGAAATGCTGGGGACCAGCACCCGCAGGCCATACATGTCCGTGACCTGGGCAAAGCTCAGGTGCTTGTCGTGCATCTTGCGGTAGATCGAGTAAAGGGACTTTTCTCGGCCGGAGATACGCACTTTCATGCCCACACGATCAAAGGCGGCTTCAACGTCTTTCTGCACTTTTTGAATCAGGTCACGGCGGCGGCTGCGAGATTTGGCTACCGCTTTTGATAGCACCGTGTAGCGCCAGGGCCTCAGATGCCTGAACGACAAGTCTTGGAGTTCACGGTAGGTCTGATTCAGGCCCAGCCGGTGCGCAATGGGGGCGTAGATTTCAAGGGTCTCTGACGAAATGCGCTGCCACTTGCTGCGCGGCATGTCTGACAGTGTGCGCATGTTGTGGCTGCGATCCGCCAGTTTGATCAGGATCACTCGCACGTCTCTGGCCATGGCCAGCAGCATCTTGCGAAAGGACTCGGCCTGATTTTCTTCCCGGGTGTTGAAGTGCAGCTTTTCCAGTTTGGTCAGCCCATCCACGAGTTCTGCGACCGGGGCACCAAAACGCTCTATCAACTCAACTTTGGTGATGCCGCAGTCCTCTAGTGTGTCGTGCAAGAGTGCTGCCATGAGCGCTTGCGCATCCAGCCTCCACTCGGCACATTGAGCGGCGACTGCAATCGGGTGCGTGATGTAGGGATCGCCGCTGCTGCGCAACTGCCCCAAATGTGCTTCGTCTGCAAAACGGTAAGCCTGTCGAACCCGGTCTAGGTCACTTGTTGAAAGGTAATCCAGTCGGTCCGTGAGGCCCGCGAAACTGGCGGCCTCAGCTGTGGCGACAGCTTGTGCGGTGGCTTGACGGCGGTGAGCTTCAGACAGGGGCATGCGTGTGTAGGGTGGTTTGATCGCCTGACGGGCCCGTCAAATATAGCGTGCCGCATCGCACATGGTGCGGCCCATAAAAAAAGCACCGCGAGCGGTGCTTTCGTTCAGGCTTTACTGCTGCTCAAAGGGGCACTTTTTTCAGCATTTCTATGCCCACCTTGCCCGCCGCAATTTCGCGCAGGGCCGTGACGCCGGGCTTGTTCTTGCTGTCGATCTTGGGGGTATGACCTTGGCTGAGCATGCGTGCGCGATAGGTCGCAGCCAAGACGAGCTGGAAGCGGTTGGGGATCTGCTCAAGGCAGTCTTCAACGGTGATACGGGCCATGAAGTACTCCGATTCAAGGGGTGGGCACTACAGGATGTGCAATGCTTCAAAGGTGTCGGCCCGGGCACGGCGTTGAGCCGAATACTTGAGCCGCTGGGCATGAACGATGGCTTTCATGTCGAAAAGCGCACGGTCAAAAGAATCGTTGATTATAACGAAGTCGAATTCTTTGGCCTGCGCTACCTCACGCTCGGCGTTTTTCAGCCGCAGTTCTATGGTCTCTGCCGGGTCTTCGCCACGACGCTCCAGGCGTGACCGCAATTCTTCCCAACTCGGGGGCAGGATGAAGATACACACTGCATTTGAAAACAGGCGCTTGACCTGAATAGCGCCCTGAAAGTCGATTTCAAGGACGACATCTGCGCCTTGCGCCATGCGTTCTTCAATCGCCTTGCGCGAGGTGCCGTAGCGGTTGCTGTGCACATGGGCCCATTCCAGAAAGGCATCGGCTTGCACCATGGCATCGAATTCGGCGTTGCTGATGAAGAAATATTCTCGGCCGTGCTTTTCCTGGCCGCGTGGCGCTCGGGTGGTGTGGGATACCGAGGGCTGCACACGCGCATCGAGCTCCATCAACGCTTTGACGAGGCTGGATTTGCCAGCCCCGCTGGGGGCGGCTACGACAAATAAGTTACCGGGATAGTCCATAGTGATCGGTGTCAAAAAAGCGCCGCGCCAAGCCGCGCACCTGGGGTGTTATTCAATGTTTTGCACTTGCTCGCGCATTTGTTCGATCAGCACTTTCATATCGACCGAGATGTGGGTCAGCTCCAGTGCGGCCGACTTCGAGCCCATGGTGTTGGCTTCGCGGTGGAGCTCCTGGATCAGAAAGTCGAGGCGCTTGCCGATTTCACCGCCTTTTTTGATCAGGCGCTCCAATTCGTCCAGGTGCGAGTTCAGACGGGTGATTTCTTCTGCAACATCGATGCGGATGGCAAATGCCGTGGCCTCTGATAACGCCCGGTCCTGAGCAGCCTCTGGTGTGACCGAGCCTTCAGCGACGCCCATGGCCTCTTGCCAGCGCTGCATGAAGCGGGTGCGCTGCTGTTCGACCAGCTTGGGCACCATGGGCACCGCCTGTGCCGCCAAGGCGCGCAGTTGCTCAATGTGCTGCAGCAG
>JBJOJH010000128.1:0-5806 GCA_046046715.1 Pseudomonadota bacterium
GCATCGGCCAGCCGAGGGCGCACCACGCGCTCGTTGCCGCCGATCACGGCGCTGGCATCGGAGGGGCTGATGTTGCTGACGACCAAAAACTGATTGGTCAGCTTGCCACCCGCATCCAGCAGCGGGAAGTACTTCTGATTGGCCTTCATGGTGAGAATCAGGCACTCTTGCGGCACTTCGAGGAACTGGGGCTCAAAGGCGCATATCAGCACATTGGGGCGTTCCACCAAAGCGGTCACTTCGTCCAGCAGGGCATCGTCTTCGATGGGCTTGCAGCCGCCACCGACCGAGGCTGCTGCTGCAGCAAGCTGGCGCTCGATGTCCGCGCGACGCTCGGCAAAAGAGGCGATCACCGCACCATCGCGGGCCAGGGTGGCGGCGTAGCTGTCAGCATCCTTCAGCACCACGGGCGACACGGCTGCCTCAAAGCGGTGGCCTTGCGTGGTGTTGCCGGCGCGCAGGCCCAAGGCCCTCACCGGCACCACCGTACTGCCATGTAGCGCCACCAGTCCGTGTGCGGGGCGCACAAAGTTCACGCTGCTCCAACCCGGCAAATCGCAATCAGCCTGGAGCTGGTAGGTCATGACCTTGGGGATGGGCAACTTGGCCAAAGCTTCTTCCAGCGCCTTCTGCAAACCAGCTTCCAGCGTGGCACCGCTGACCAGGCTGTCGTAAAACAAGGCTTCGGCCTTGCCGTCCGGTGCGCGCTTGAGGGCCGCCACCGTGGCGGCAGGGTCAGACACATCTGCACCCAGTGCCTGCAATTTTTTCAGCAAGGCGGGCGTGGCCTCTCCGGCGGCGTTCAGGCCCACTGTCACAGGCATCAGCTTTTGTTGTACAGCCTTGTCGGCCGCCTTGTCGGCGACCTGGGTGATGTGGGCCGCAAGGCGGCGTGGAGACGCAAACGGCGTGACCACAGCGTCGGCACCGGCCAGGCCCTGTGCGCGCAGTTGCTCGGCCAGCTGAGCGGCAAAGGCGACGCCCAGTTTTTTGAGTGCCTTGGGTGGCAGCTCTTCCACAAACAGTTCAATCAGAAGGTTTTGAGTCGTCATGGTTCAGGCCGCCTTCTTGCTCATTTGCTCGACCCAGGCGCGCGGCGCCAACGGGAAGCCCAGTCGTTCGCGGCTCTCAAAGTAACTTTGGGCCACACTGCGGGCCAGGTTGCGGATGCGGCCAATAAAGGCGGCGCGCTCAGTCACGCTGATGGCACCGCGGGCGTCCAGCAAGTTGAAGCTGTGCGCCGCCTTGAGCACTTGTTCGTAAGCTGGCAAGGCCAGCTGCTGCTCCATCAGGTGCTTGGCCTGCTTTTCGTGGGCGTTGAAGGCCGTGAAAAGGAAGTCGGCATCGCTGTGCTCGAAGTTGTAGGTCGATTGCTCCACCTCGTTTTGCTTGTACACATCGCCATAAGTCAGGCGGGAGCCGTCCGGGGCTTCGGTCCAGGTCAGGTTGTAGACGTTGTCCACGCCTTTCAGGTACATGGCCAGGCGCTCCAGGCCGTAGGTGATTTCACCAGTCGCGGGCTTGCAGTCGATACCACCGACCTGCTGGAAGTAGGTGAACTGGGTCACCTCCATGCCGTTGAGCCAGACCTCCCAGCCCAGGCCCCAGGCCCCCAGCGTGGGGTTTTCCCAATCGTCTTCCACAAAGCGGATGTCGTTTTTCTTCAGATCAAAGCCCAAGGCCTCCAGGCTGCCCAGATACAACTCCAGGATGTTGGCGGGCGCGGGCTTCAGGACCACCTGGTATTGGTAGTAATGCTGTAAGCGATTCGGGTTTTCGCCATAACGGCCATCCTTGGGTCGACGGCTGGGCTGCACATAGGCGGCTTTCCAGGGCTCGGGGCCCAGGGCGCGGAGGAAGGTGGCGGTGTGCGAGGTGCCGGCGCCGACCTCCATGTCATAGGGCTGCAGCAGCGCACAGCCCTGCTCTGCCCAGTAGGACTGCAATTTCAGGATGATTTGTTGGAAGGTCAACATAGCAAAGGGCGCGAACGCCTCGGATCTCTCTGGTCTGTGGTCGCCCCGACGGGGCCTGCACGCGAAAGGGCGGATTTTACGGGGCAACGCCCACATCAACGGTCATCCGCGGGCTCCGCCCTGTGCAGCGGATTGCGCATTTCGGCGCCGCAGCCAAACCGCCACCACCACGGCACCGCAAAGCAGCCACACGGGCCACAGTCCCCAGCGGGAGACCCACCAGGCAAAGGGTGTGATGCCAGTGCGCCCCTCCACCTCGCCCACCAGCACGCCCCGGGTGTGGCGCGGCAGGGCCTGTGTGACGTGGCCGGTGTAGTCGATGATGGCGGTGTCACCGGTGTTGGTGGCGCGTATCACGGGCCGCTCGAACTCCAGTGCCCGCATGCGGCTGATGTGGCGGTGCTGGTCCAGCGCCACCGTGTTGCCAAACCAGGCCAGGTTGCTCACATTGACCAGCACCGTGGGGGCCAGGTCTGCCTGCAGAAAGCGGGCTCCCAGTTCTTCGCCAAACAAGTCCTCATAACAGACATTGGGCGCCAGCCGCTGGCCTTGCCACTCAAACGAAGCCTGCCCCACGCCGCCACGGTTGAAATCGCCCAGCGGAATGTTCATGAGGTTAGTGAACCAGCGAAACAAGGGCGGTATGAACTCGCCAAAGGGGACCAGGTGGTGTTTGTCGTACTGGTAGCGAGCCACCTCTGCGGCTGCGCCCGGCTTCAAGCCCACCACGGAATTGGTGTAGCCCTGCGTCAGGTCGCCCAGCGGTATGCCCAGCAGGGCGGCTTGGGTGCCCTTGGCAAATGATTGGGTCAGGTCGGGCCAATAGCCCTGCGGCAACTGCTCGGGCAACAGTGGCAGCGCTGTTTCTGGCGCTACCACCAGTGCGGCTGACTGAGCACGCAGCTGCTCTCCATACCACTGCAAGGCATCGACCACCCCGGTGCCCGCCTGAAACTTCTGATCCTGTGCGATGTTGCCCTGCAGCAGCGCCACACTCAAGGCCCCGCCAGCTGCGCTGTAGACGGGCATCGGCAGTTGTGCGCCCAGCAAGGTGGGCAGTAACAACAACACGGCCCAGACTGACCGCAAGCGTGGCTGTTGTGCCCACAAGCCCGCCAGCGCTGCGGCCATGAAGGCAGCCAATGCGGTGATGCCATACAGGCCCAGCCACTTGGCCAGCGCGCCCAGGCCGTTGACGTGGGCATAACCCGCCGCTCCCCAGCCGAAGCCAGTCAGCCAGGTGCCCCTCGCCATTTCGGCCATGGTCCAGAGTGCGGCAAACAGCGCAGCCCTGGGCAGGATGCTGCCAGGCGCCAGAGCAACATAGGCCGCTGCAGCCAGTGCGTAGTAGGCCGCGAGGGCTGCCGCCAATGCCAACACCGCCAGAGCTGCCACCGGCGCGCTCAAATCACCATAGGTGTTCATGGCCACAAACAGCCACCAGAAGGTGCCCACCAGCCAACAGGTGGCAAACACCCAGGTCAGCATCGCGGCCTGTCGAGGCGACTGCAAGGCTTGTAGTTGCCCCACCAGCACCCCCATGGCCATCAGTTGCAGCCAGCCTGCGGGCTCCTGACTCCAGGGCGTGGACAAAGCCAGCGCCTGGGCCACACCGGCCAGCGCCGCCACCAACAAGGACAGTGTCGACGGGCGCATGGCCGTGCTCTGGGCCGGTAGATGGATCAAATGTTTGATCAGGTCAGTGCAGAGGGTGTCGTGACAGGTGAGACCTTGAACCACTTCACCGCACCGCCGCGTGTGTGCAGCACCACAAAGTCCAGGCCGCACAGGCTGTAGCGCTCACCCCGTTTGGGCACATGGCCCATTTCGTGCGCAATCAAGCCGCCGATGGTGTCGAACTCGTCATCAGGATCGGCGCCCACCAGGGTCACGCCAAACGCGTCGTTCACACGATCGATGGCAATGTCCCCGCTCACCCGGTAGGTCCGGTCTGCCAGGGCGTAGATGTCGCCGGGGTTTTCGGGCAGGTCAAATTCGTCCTCGATCTCGCCCACGATCTGCTCCAGCACGTCTTCGATGGTGATCAGCCCGGCCACGCGACCAAACTCATCGATGACGATGGCCAGGTGGTTGCGATTGCCACGAAACTCGCGCAACAGGTCGTTCAGGCCCTTGCTTTCCGGCACAAAAACGGCCGGTCTCAGCAGCGCGCGGATATTGAGCTCGGGGGCCCGCTGCAGCTTGAGCAGGTCTTTCGCCATCAAGATGCCGATGATGTTTTCCCGATCCCCCTCAAACACCGGAAACCGGGAGTGGGCGGTGTCAATCACCACATGCATGAGCGCATCCATCGATGCCTGTATGTCCAGCAAATCCATCCGGGTGGCCGGCACCATGACCTCGCCGGCACTCATTTCGGCCATGCGGATCACGCCTTCGAGCATGTTGCGCGACTCGGCGTCGATGACATGGTTGTCCTCGGCGTCGGCCAGGGTCTCCATCAGTTCAGCGGTGGAATCCGGGCCGGGATGGATAAATTCGGCCAGTTTCTGCAAAAAGGTGCGCTTGTCTTCTTTCTCGGAATGGCGCGCGGGGTGAGGGTCGGACACTTCAGTCTGGCATGTTTGCCGTTGTTTCGATGCCCCTAGGATAGCGGATGGATCTGACAGCTTTAGGGCGCCAGTTCACGTGCAGCTTTCAAAAGCCGTTCGCGCAAGGTACGGAACTGGCCAAACACCCGCCTCAACTGCCGGGCGTGGACCTTGATTTGGTAATCGGTCTGCGCCACCTGCTCATCGATCAGCGCCGAGACACGACTGTCCAGCGTGGCTGGCAGCAATTGCAGGTGGGCCTCGGTCTCAGTGCCTTGGCGGGCGACGATGGCCCCCACGCTGTGGGCAATGCGCACCATGGCCGTGTTTTCGCTCAGGGCATGTATCTGCAGCTGCGAGACGCCTTCATTGCGGGCATGGGTCACGGCGCGTTCGATCAGCCTCAGGCCATATCCCCGACCCCGTGCAGAAGCCGCCACCGACACGCCAAACTCTGCCTGAGGCTCTTGGCCCCAACGCGGCACAAAGGCCAAGTGCGCCATCGCCAACAACTCGACCTTGCGGTTGAAAATGCCAAAAATCGAATCCAGTTCGAACTGAAGGCTGTCGGTGTAGAGCCGTATCTGCTCGTCGCTGGCCATATGACCAAAACGCAGATAACGATCCCGATCAGGCAGGGCCAGCAAATGCCGGGCAATGTGTTCGCGGTGCTCCGCCCCAAGCAAGCGGATCGGCGGAATCAACTTCGAGGTGTTCATGCCTCGAATATAAGGGTTTACCCTTATATTTCTTCGATTGCTATCAAAGCCCTAGCATATTGAGGCTTTTAAGTGCTGTCGTCGCTCGCTCAAACCCGGTAACGATCGCCAGAGCCCCGCAATTTGGCCATCAGAGCCCCGGCAATCGCGGTGACTGGCAAGACCTCGTCAGCGGCACCGTGGGCAATCGCTTCGCGCGGCATGCCAAAAACGATGCAACTGGCCTCGTCCTGCACGAAGTTGTAACTGCCCGCGTCCTTCATCTCCCGCATGGCCTTGGCACCGTCTGCGCCCATGCCCGTGAGCATGATGCCGTAGGCATTACGCCCCACCAGGGCGGCCGCAGACTTGAAAAGCACCTCCACCGAGGGCTTGTGCCGGTTCACGGGTTCACCATCTTCCACCACCGCCACGTAGTTGGCACCACTGCGGCTGATACGAAACTGCTTACCCCCCGGTGCGATATATGCATGGCCAGGCAAGATACGTTCGCCGTTTTCAGCCTCTTTCACGGTCATCTGGCACAAGGTATTGAGGCGGGCCGCAAAGCTGGTGGTAA
>JBJOJH010000129.1:0-5223 GCA_046046715.1 Pseudomonadota bacterium
CAGCATGTGCTCAGTGGTTTCAAAACTCGCCATGCCATGCTCGTTGTCGATGACGACAAAATCAAAGCCTGCAAAAGCCGCCATTTCTACTAGGGCAGGCAAGGGCAAACCGCAGAACATGCCGTGCAGCGGCATACCTGACTGCAGGGCGGGCCGCAAGCGCAGGTCAATTGGCAAACCCGGTGGTGGGGCAGGGGGCAGGGTTGGATGAACGGACATGTTTATTCCTCAACGCTGGGCGCGGTCGACAAAATACTTGGGTGCGGTGCATCCGTTGGCGTCCAACGCCCAGCCGGCCCGCGCTGCCTGGTCGATGACCTCGGGCGACCACTCGACACTCTTTCTCCCGTCACCAGAAGTCAGGACCAGCATCAGCGCATCCTGCTGCCCCTCGTTGTGCAGGCTGCGCCAATGATTGGCGGGCAGGGCGAAACTGTCCCAAAGGGTGTCCGTGCCGTGCATGGTCTGCTTGAACAGCCCGTCATCAGCCTGTACCTGAACCCGCAACTGGCCTTTCTTGAGCACCAGAACCTGTTTTTTATCAAGGCAATGTAGCCCCATCTGTCCGCCCGGAGGAATGCGTAGCCATTCAATCGACATGCCGTGCGCGTTGGCCACCGGAGGAATCACTGCTCGCCCCTGATCAATGCCCAGGCCCACGACTGGCGCCATCTGGGCACCATGACCGGGCAGCACGCTATCGAGCAGGGCCTGGCTGGACCAGCGCAGATCCTTGAAGCGCACCACACGGCTAAGCATGCGCTCAGGCGTCCAGTCCTCCAACGCGGCAATCTCCGCGTCGGTCATAGGTTGTAACAAAGGCGTGTTGGGAGGCAGCACATCCCCACGCCGCGTATCGATCATGCGATAGTCTTCGGTCAGATGGACACCGGCCTTGCGCGCTTGTTCGATGGTCCAGGGGCCCCAAAGAATACCGCCGGTATCGTCGCGTCCGAGACCAGAGAACAAAAAACCATCGTCCACGCCGACATTTCGAAAGGCCCGGTAGATCCATGTCGGGACCGAAATGACATCGCCTTCAGAGATGACGGTGTGTTTTTCCTCAGGGTTGAATCCCCACATCACGCGCCAGTCACCGCGATAGCACATAAAGACTTCGCAAGTGAAGTGCATGTGCGAAGGATTGGTCTTGCCGTGCGGCATGGAGACGCCGCCAAGCTGGAAACCATGGGGCTCACGCAGACTGACCGGCTGGTTAGGGTTTTGCGACACACCTGGGCCAATCAGGGCGTAGTTGAATTTGGGCGAGCAGTCGTCGATGGCATAGTCGATAAATGCCTCGGTGGTGTAGCGCAGGCTGGAGAAGGGGATGAAACGCTGCTGCAGTTGTTCCTGGTTCATAAGATGACCTTTGTTATCGCGTGTGGGGAGAAATCAGGTGAGAAAGGCGTGGGTCAGCCGGGCCAGTACGTGAGGCTGTTCCAGAGGCAGATAGTGACCGGTTTGTGGCAGCTCGCACCATTGGGCATCAGGTCGCACGCTGCGCATGAGCTGCTGTTTGTCTGCACCACACCAGGGGTCGTCGGCACCGCTGACCAGCAGCAGGGGGCCAGGCCAGTGCGCTAGTGCGGGCAGACCATCACCGCGCGTGGCGTTGAGCTCGCCCTGCGCAGCCAGAGCCGCTGTGGGAGTGGCAGCGGCCATGGCCTGCACCTGGGCAAGAACCTCGACACTGGCGGCCGGACTGGCCAGCTGCAACATCTGCTCGGCCGTGGACTGCGGGCCCTGCGCATGCCACTGCGCCATTTGCGCCCGCACCCGCGTACGATGCTGGACGCTTGCGGGCAAGGGGTTGCTGGCTACCAGTACCAGTCGGCGCACCCGCTGTGGGGCCAGCGCCAACAGTTGGAGGGCTAACAGGCCACCAAGCGAAAAACCGATCACATCAAAGCACGGCGGCGCATCAGCCAGCAGCGCTTGGCACCAGGCCAGCGGCCCCAAGGTAAGAAGATGAAGATCGCCCACACTCGTAGGCGGCGCAAATCCATGCTCAGACCACGCCACTTGCATGGGGGTGAACAGACGCGCATCGCACAGAGTGCCCGGCAGCAATAAGCAGTGCATGGACCTAGTCACGCACCCGGTCTCCGCTGTCGGCATCAAACCAATAAAGGCGAACCTGCGGCAGGCGAACATGCACCCGCTCCCCGCGCGATAGGCGCATATCTTTGGGTGCCTTGATGCTGAAAATTCGGTCGGCCAATTTGAGGTTGACCATAGTGCTGTCGCCGAGCAGTTCGAATGTAAAAACTTCAGCACTGAAATGGCCGTCGCCATCAGCGGTCAGTTGCAAATCCTCTGCGCGCACGCCCAGAGTAAGACGGCCGCTGCGGGGGCTACGAAGATGCATGCTCAACCCGCCCTCACACAGCAGCCGGGGTCCCTCGGCCAAAACCGGCAAAAGGTTCATGGCTGGGGAACCAATAAAGCCCGCAACAAAGGCGTTGGCTGGGTCGTTATAAATATCCTCCGGATGACCGAGTTGCTGGATCACGCCGTCGTTCATCACCGCCACCCTATGTGCGAGCGTCATAGCCTCAACCTGATCGTGAGTCACATAGACCGTACTGACTCCCAGCTCCTCGCTCAAACTCTTGATTTCCGCGCGCGCCGTCACTCTCAACTTTGCATCCAGATTGGATAGGGGCTCGTCCATCAGGAACACACGGGGATTGCGCACAATCGCCCGTGCTAGAGCCACACGCTGACGCTGGCCACCGGATAGTTCACGCGGCATCCGGACCATGAAAGGCTGCAAGCCTACGCGAGTGGCGGCGCGGGCCACCAGGGCTTGGCGCTCGGGCATCGGCACCTTCCGCAGCTTAAGCGGATAGGCAATGTTATCGAAAACATTCATGTGGGGATACAGACCGTAGTTCTGGAACACCATTGCCACGTCGCGCGCCTGTGTCGGCACGTCGTTAACGCGCACCCCGTTGAATAGGATGTCACCACCGCTGGGCTGTTCAAGCCCGGCAATCATGCGCATAGTGGTGGTTTTGCCGCAGCCCGAGGGCCCTAGCAGTACCAGAAACTCGCGTTCGTAAATGCTCAGGTTCAATTGCTTGACCACATGCGTGGTGCCAAAGCGTTTGTCCAGTTCGCGCAACTCAATCATGGCCATATCAAGACTTCTTGTAAAACGAGTCAGCGGACAGAACCCGCAGTGAGACTGCCAACAAAGTGCTTCTGCACCATCAGCGACAGCAGGAACATGGGTACCGTGATAAGCAGGCCGCCAGCTGCCATCAGCTCCCAAAGGTCGCCGCGCTCAGTGCGAAAACCGATCAGGCCAATGGGCAGTGTCAGGGCGTGTTGTTTACCTAGGATGAGCGCAAACAGAAACTCGTTCCAGGTCAATGTAAAGCTGAACACCGCGGCGGTGATGATGCCTGGCCAAGCGGCTGGCACCACAATCTCCCAGATCACCCGTGCGCGTGAGGCACCATCGACCATGGCGGACTCCTCGATCTCCAGCGGCACGGCGTCCAGAAAGCCCTTGATCATCCACACCGCGTAGGGCAACACGATCGACAGGTTGACCAGCACAAGCGCCACCCGTGTGTCCAACAGGCCCCAGGCCTTGAACATCAGAAAAAAGGGCAAGACCACAACTGCTGCGGGGATGAACTGTGAG
Source organism: Pseudomonadota bacterium (assembly GCA_046046715.1). Taxonomy (GTDB): domain Bacteria; phylum Pseudomonadota; class Gammaproteobacteria; order Burkholderiales; family Burkholderiaceae_C; genus JBEEJZ01. The sequence goes on from JBJOJH010000129.1 coordinate 3,659, forward strand.
GCAATGACCAGCAGGAACAGTGTCCTCTTGAATGGAAATTCAAAGCGCGAGAAAGCATAGGCGGCCATGGTGGCCATCGGTACTGCGACGATCACAGTGCCGGTAGCCACCAGCACGCTGTTGAGAATTTTCTGGCCCAGGTTCCAGGGGTGGGCAAATACCGTGGCCAAGTTCTCCAGCGTGGGCGTGAATGACAGCGCGGCGCTGAGGGAATAGACATCACGCGGAGTTTTGAAAGCGGTCAGCAGAATCCAGAAGATGGGTAGCACGATGGCACCCACGATCAGCAGAACGCCCGCGCCATGAAAAATCTCGAAGCTCCAGCGGTGCGCTAACACAGTGCCCGGCGAGGGCATGCGCAGGGTCTTGGGGTTCATTTACGAATCACCAGTCGAAGATAGAACATGGCGATGATCAACAGCATCGCCGTCAGGATGTAGGCCGCCGCCGCTGCGTAGCCCATGTCGTAATAACTGAAGGCCGTGTTGTAGACGTAGTACGCCAGAGTCTGCGTTGAAGTACCCGGCCCACCGTTGCTGAGTGTGAACAAGGTGTCGAAAGCCTTGAGGGCAAACACCGACTTGAGAATCGCAACCACCCCCAGTACGGGCCAAATTTGCGGCAGCGTCACATCCAGAAATACGCGTAACGGCCCGGCGCCGTCCACGCGTGCGGCTTCCTCGGTCTCGCGCGGCACCGAGGCCAGTCCGCCCAGTATCATCAAAGTCATATAAGGTGCCCAGTGCCACACATCCGAGGCCACAACTGCTACCATGGCCAGGCGGGCATCTGAGAGCCAGACCTTACCCTGCAGGGCTGGCACCAAAAGACCGATCAGATACTGCGCTATGCCGTACTCTGCATTCAGAAAGAAGCGGAAGGAGATGCCGATAACTGCCGGGCTCATCACAAAGGGGAGTATGAGCAGTACCCGCGCAAGTGAATAGCATAGTCCTTGCCGCTTGAGCAGCAAGGCTGCACTGAGTGCCAGCACGAGCGTGGCCAACACATCCCAGACCAGGAATATCGACGTGACCTTTAGGGAGTCCATGAACTCAGGGTCGTCAGTGAGCAACATCACATAGTTCTGCAGGCCCACCCACGCCCCGGGGCTATCCATGCGCGCGAGCTTCCACTCGCGCAGACTCAGGACAAAGGAATACGCCAGCGGAAAGACTGCCATGGCCAGCACGAAAAGCAGTGCAGGCGTCAGCAGCCAGGCCCAGGCTGGAATGCGCTTGATCATGTCGTTCCCGGATCAGCTGCGCATGATGCGGCGCGCGCGGCCTGCAGCGTTGTCCAGAGCCGACGCTACATCGCCCTGGCCAGTGGCAAGTTCGTTGATCGTGGCCTCTAAAAGATCAGAAAATATCGGCCATTGCGCAAAAAGCGGTACGCCACGGGCACCCTTGAGCGACTGCGCCGCGGCACGATGCATGCCTTCAAAGCGCTGGTTGACGGCGGCGTCCTGCAAGTTGCCACTTTGCACCGCCACCACCTCGTTCTTGGTCTTGTCGAGCAACAAATCGCGCTCGATAGCCGGCTGCGTGAGCCAGGTCAGGAAC
>JBJOJH010000130.1:0-7422 GCA_046046715.1 Pseudomonadota bacterium
AGCCCTCGCAGTGCAGCTTCATGCTGCCGGCAGGTGTCTGGCAGGCCGTACTAGACACCACTCACCCGCGTGGTGTGGCCCGTTGGCAGGGCCAGGGTGAGGCGCCCTTCCCCGTACAAGCGCACAGTCTGGTGTTGCTGGTTGCCGCAGGGGTGTCAATTCGCGCCTAAAGCCAGCAGGCCGTCATGCACAATGTGGCAACGCTGCCACATTCCGCTGGAGCACGACAACGCCGGAGAAAGGCGCCCTTTTGGAAAACGCCACAATTTTGACGGTCATCACCATGCTGGTGGGCATGATGGCCTTCATGCTGTATGTCTTCAGTCGCATCAACGGCCGCATGCCTGGCTTACCGTACTGGGTGGCTTCCTACGCGGCCGGGTTCTTGTTTTGCCTGATCGGACTCACCAGGTTTGACCGCACCCAATGGTTGCTTGTGTCGATAACGGTAACAGTATCCCTGCTGATGCCGTACTTCAGTTTGCGGGCTAGCTTGATCTATTTGGGCAAACGCTTGCCATCTCACCTCTATGCGGTAGCAGGCATAGGCACAGTCACTTTTCTGTCGGCTTATTTCACCGCCATCGAACCCAAGCCCGGGCTGCGCTTTGTTCTGACCAGCGTGGGATCGGCCGTCCTGTTTTTATTGAACGCCAAAGTCATGGCCAGCGGCAATTTGAGAAACTGGCCAGCACGTCGGCTTTACGCCTGGTTTGCCGGCATCCACGGCCTATTTTTGCTGTTTCGACCGTTGCTATTCAAGATCAGCGAGGATGAAACTTCGCGTGAGGCTCTGGTGATGGTGGTGTCGCAATTTGTGGTGCTTGAGGCGACTTTTCTGGTGGTTTTGATGGCGTTTGCAATTCTGTTGCTGGGCATGGAGCACGTCACCACCGAGCTGAAACGGCTTTCGGATGAGGACTCACTGACCGGCATTTACAACCGACGAGCCTTTTTGAGGCTGTTGGAAGACGCTTGCAAGGGCGACCCAGCCACAAAATCGGCCGTCCCCATCTTGCTGGTGGATATCGATCATTTCAAGAAAATCAACGACACCTATGGGCATCTGATGGGCGATGAGGTGCTGCGCCACTTCGTCAAGACGGCGCGCATGTGCCTGCGCCAAGAAGATGTCATTGGACGCTTGGGAGGTGAAGAGTTTGCCGTTTTCACCTTCGACAACGACCTGGACAAGGCCGCCAAGGTGGCCGAGCGCCTGCGAACCCAGCTCAGCTCACAACCCGCACAAACCGAGCGTGGTGCCATCCATTACACGGTCAGCATCGGCGTGACGCTTTGGATGCCCGACGAAACCATCACCAAGGCACTACACCGCGCCGATGAGGCCATGTATCTGGCCAAGCGTCAGGGGCGCAACCGGGTGGAAGTCGTGAATTCCTCGCCGACCACCCTGGCTCCTGCTCTCGGGAACCTGCCGCAGTCAACGGTTTAGGAACCGCGCGCTAGACTGTGCTTTTTCAACCACAACGAAAGAGGCAGACATGAAAATCGAAACATTGGCCGTGCATGCAGGGTTTCAGGCCGACCCCACCACCAAGGCCGTTGCGGTGCCTATTTATCAAACCGTGGCTTACGCTTTTGACAGCGCACAGCACGGGGCCGACCTGTTCGACCTGAAGGTGGCGGGCAATATCTACACCCGCATCATGAATCCGACCCAGGACGTGCTTGAAAAGCGGGTTGCTGCGCTCGAAGGCGGCATTGCCGCATTGGCCGTGGCTTCAGGTATGGCCGCCATCAGCTATGCCATTCAAACCATCGCCGAGACCGGCGACAACATCGTGTCTGCCAGCACCCTGTACGGCGGCACTTACAACCTGTTTGCACACACCTTTCCTCAACTGGGCATCGAAGTCAGGTTTGCCGACCCTCGGGATCCAGAAAGTTTCGCGGCCCTGATTGACGAACGCACCAAAGCCGTGTTTTGCGAATCCGTGGGCAACCCGCTGGGCAATGTGACGGATTTTGAGAAGCTGGCCACCATCGCCCACGCCCACGGTGTGCCACTGATCGTGGACAACACCGTGCCCAGCCCCTACCTGTGCCGCCCCATCGAGCATGGGGCCGACATCGTGGTCCATTCGCTGACCAAATACTTGGGCGGCCATGGCAACAGTGTGGGCGGTGCCATTGTGGATTCGGGGAAGTTCCCCTGGGCCGAACACAAAGCACGTTTCAAGCGACTGAACGAGCCCGATGTCTCCTACCACGGCGTTGTTTACACCGAAGCCCTCGGCCCAGCCGCATACATCGGTCGCGCCCGTGTCGTGCCTTTGCGCAACATGGGTGCAGCCATCTCGCCCATGAATGCCTTCCTGATTCTTCAGGGCATCGAGACCCTGGCATTGCGCATGGACCGCATCTGCGACAACGCCCTGGCGATTGCCCAGCACCTTCAGAAGCACCCCAAAGTGGCCTGGGTCAACTATGCCGGGCTGGCCGATCACCCCGAACATGCGCTGGTGCAAAAGTACATGGACGGCAAAGCCTCGGGCATTGTGTCCTTCGGACTCCAGAGCCAGGATACAGACAAACGCGCGGCCGGCGCACGCTTTCTGGACGCGCTGCAACTGTTCACCCGACTGGTCAACATTGGCGATGCCAAATCGCTGGCCACACACCCGGCCTCCACCACCCACCGTCAGCTGACCGCCCAGGAACTGGCGAAAGCGGGCGTCAGTGAGGAAATGGTGCGACTGTCTGTGGGAATCGAGCATATCGACGACCTGATGGCCGACTTGGAGCTGGCCCTGGCCACCGCCTGAGCGCAGACAGACCTAGACCGTCGATAGCTCCGCGACGGATTTGCCAACGAAAATCGCGGTCTAATCTGCACATGCATTTTCAAGCTCCGATCTTTCAGACCACCTGGCAATCTCCCTTGGGGTTGATGCTGATTGCAGCAAGCAATGTGGGCCTGGTGGGCGCCTGGTTCGCCGATCAAAAGCACTTTCCCGATCGGTCGGGCTGGCAAGACCAGCCCGACCATCCGATGTTGAATCAGGCACTGCAAGCCCTGAAGGCCTACTTTGCAGGCGAAAAAAAACGCCCCGAGATTGAACTGGACTTGCGATCGGGTACCGAGTTTCAGCAAAGCGTCTGGCGCGCTCTGCTCACCATCCCTTGGGGTGCCAGCATGAGCTACGGTCAATTGGCCACGACAGTGGGGCGTCCAAGCGCCGTTCGTGCCGTGGGTGCGGCCGTGGGGCGCAATCCGCTGAGTATTCTGGTGCCATGCCATCGGGTGCTGGGTGCAGACGGCTCACTGACAGGCTATGCAGGTGGCCTGCAGCGCAAAACTGCGCTCCTTCAACTCGAGGGGCGGCTGTGAGCGCCGGCCCAGGGGCTCACTCGCGCCGCGCCGCAAGAGACTTTGTACTGCTGGCGGCCGTGTGGGGATCCTCCTTCATGTTCATGCGCCTGGGTGTCACCGAGTTTGGCGCCCTGCCCACAGCCGGCGTCCGCGTTGCCATAGCAGCGCTATTTTTGTTACCCGTCCTCCTGCATCAGGGGCAGGGGCCTGAATTACGTCGGCACTGGAAAAGTACCTTTTTTGTAGGCCTGCTGAATTCAGCCATTCCTTTTGCCTGTTATTCCTTTGCGCTGTTGTCCATCAGCACCGGCTTGTCGTCCATTCTGAATGCCACAGTCCCCCTGTTTGGTGCCTTGATTGCGTGGATATGGCTGCGCGACCAACCCACCGGCTCAAGGGCCTTGGGCTTGCTGATCGGTTTTGCCGGTGTCGCCCTGCTGGCCTGGGAAAAAGCCAGTTTCAAACCCGGTGCCTCGGGCGTAGCGACTGGCTGGGCCGTGCTGGCCTGCTTGCTGGCCACGCTGTGCTACGGTATTTCGGCGAGCTACACCAAACGCTATCTCACCCAGCTGCCTTCACTGGTCACGGCCACAGGAAGCCAGATCGGCGCAGCGCTGGGCCTGGCCTTGCCAACAATCTGGTTCTGGCCCGCGCACACACCCAGTTTGCAAGCCTGGCTGGCCTTGATGGTGGTGGGCGTCGTGTGCACCGGCGTGGCCTACATCCTTTTCTTTCGACTCATCAACCAGATTGGCCCTGCCAAATCACTGGCCGTCACCTTTGTAGTGCCCATGTTTGCCGTGCTCTATGGCGTGGTGTTACTGGGCGAAGCAGTGACAAACTGGATGGTGATCTGCAGTGCGATCATCATTTGCGGCACCTCGCTCTCCACCGGTTTACTGCGTCTACCGGGTCGCTAGCGTCACACCCGACTGCACGTTCATCATGAAATTGTCCAGCCTGGTGCAGCGCACCCTGCAACTTCTCCCCGGCTTGATGGGTTCCACGACTGGCCCAGGCATTGCGCTGGAAGATCGTGCGCAGCACGTGCAGACGGCAACCACCATCGGCATCGTTGTGGGCCTGTTGTTCTCGGTCTTCAACATCGTGACGGAGGGCATGCTGCTGCTGGGTCTGACTGAAATGGCCGCCGTCCTCTTCTTGGTGGTTCCTGCGGCAGTCATCAGCCGAAAGCCAGGCTCGGTGCGATTGGCCGAGACACTCTTGCTGCAGGCATCCTTGTTGATTTTTGGCGCACTGATTGTGTTTGGCGGCGTCGAAGGCACGGGCTTGCTGTGGGTGTCCACCGTGCCATTTCTCGCTTTTTTTCTGAAAGGCCAAAACCTTGGGTGGCGCTACAGCCTGGCTTTCATGGCGCTTGCGGCTGTCTACTTGCTGCTACTGGCGCCCACACTGCCATTTATTCACCAGTATTCACCCGTGGTGACGCTGCACTTTCTGCTGTCGCTGGGGTTTTACACGCTGGTAGCGGCGTCTTTCAACCACGTGCGCAGCCGTTTTGAAAGACAACTGCAGCAAGGCAAAGAGCAGGCCGAGGCCGCCCACCTGGCCAAATCGCGCTTTTTGGCGGCGGCCAGCCACGACTTGCGCCAACCTGCCCACGCGCTCGGCATGTTTGTAGCCCGACTGAGTCAGCTCCCCAACAACCCGGCCACCCGGGAACTGGTGTTGGGCGTCGATGCGTCGGTGCGGGCCCTCCAAGACATGCTGGATGCATTTTTTGACTATTCGCGGCTGGATGCCAAGACCATGCAGGTGAGCGTGCGCGAATTCCCCATTCAGCAGGTTTTCGATCAGCTTCGTCACAGCTTTGTCGGAATGGCAGCGAGCAAGGGCTTGCGACTGCGGATTCGGCCATCGGCACTCTGGGTCCACAGCGATCCCGTTTTGCTGCACCGGATCCTGCTTAACCTGGTGAGCAATGCCATGCAACACACTCGTCAGGGCAGCATTTTGGTAGCCTGCCGACCCACCTCGATGCCCAACAGCCTGCGCATCGAAGTTCGGGACAGCGGCACTGGTATCGCACCAGAGCACCACGAAAAGGTGTTTGAAGAGTTTTTTCAGGTGGGAAACCACGAGCGCGACCGCAGCAAGGGGCTGGGACTGGGGCTGAGCATCGTCGAGCGTTCTTGCCGACTTCTTAATCACCCACTGGCCATGCAGTCCGATCTGGGTTGTGGCACCCGCTTCACCCTCACCGTCCCTAAGGCACAACCAGCGCTCCACGCGCTTGTTGCGGAGCACGGGCACTCCCAACCCGCGAGTGAGCTGGATGGGTTGCATATTCTGGTGATCGAGGACGACGCCCTTGGGGGTGAAGCCCTGCAAGGCCTGCTGCAAACCTGGGGCTGCCGTGTCTCTGTAGCCGACCAGGCGCAAACCGCCTGCGCGCTGATGAAGGATGCGCCGCCAGATGTCATCGTGAGTGACTACCGCTTGCGCGGCGACCATAACGGCATCGATGCCATCCAGATGTTGCGCGCCTTGCATGGGAGGTCCATCCCGGCCTGTGTCATCAGCGGAGATACCGATGCCCAGTTGCGGACACAAACCCTGGATGCCGGCCTGGTGCTGCTCCAGAAGCCCGTGCGCCCCGCCAAATTACGCAGCGTGCTGCGCCATGCAGCCAAAAACCAGCTCCATTCCGCGCCGGATTCCGGTTCGCCAGCCTCCCCTGTTTGACGGCGCAAGCCAACTTGATCAACCCTGGGGCATGGGCCAGGTCTTGAAACAAGCTTAAATGCCCTTATCATTAGCACTCGCAGGAGTTGAGTGCTAACACCGCTCCTCGGATTGATGGGCAGGGCCAATCTGGTTTGGCACTGCCTTGGCTTTCAAACACTGTTTCAACCCTCTAGGAGATCTCATGAAACTTCGTCCTCTCGCCGATCGCGTGATCGTCAAACGTGTCGAAAACGAAACCCGCACGGCTTCCGGCATCGTCATTCCTGACAGCGCAGCTGAAAAGCCTGATCAAGGCGAAGTGCTGGCTGTGGGCCCTGGCAAGCGCAACGACAAGGGCGACCTGGCTGCCCTGACCGTGAAGGTGGGTGATCGCGTTCTGTTTGGCAAGTACAGCGGCCAGACCGTCAAGGTCGATGGCGACGAACTGTTGGTCATGAAAGAAGACGACCTCTTCGCCGTTGTGGAGAAATAAAGCTACTGCGCAGGCGCCATGCACGTGAATGTAATGAACATAAACGTTCAGTGCGCGGTGCTCGCAATCCTCACGTACAAAAGTACGTTCCGGTTGCTGCGCTCCGTGCGCCTAGCCTGACACCTGCTCGCTACGCTTTCTTCCCCCACAACCCGTTTGTAATTTATTGAAATATCTGGAGAAATCAACATGGCAGCAAAAGACGTAGTTTTCGGCGGCGAAGCCCGCGCACGCATGGTCGAGGGTGTGAACATCCTGGCCAACGCAGTGAAAGTGACCCTGGGCCCCAAGGGCCGTAACGTGGTTCTGGAGCGCTCTTTTGGCGCCCCCACCGTGACCAAGGACGGTGTGTCCGTAGCCAAGGAAGTTGAGCTCAAAGACAAGCTGCAGAACATGGGCGCTCAGATGGTCAAGGAAGTTGCTTCCAAGACCTCCGACATCGCCGGCGACGGCACCACCACCGCGACCGTGCTGGCCCAAGCCATCGTTCGTGAAGGCATGAAGTACGTGGCTGCAGGCATGAACCCCATGGACCTGAAACGCGGTATCGACAAGGCTGTGACTGCCTTGGTTGCCGAGCTGAAGAAGGCCTCCAAGCCCACCACCACCTCCAAAGAAATCGCTCAAGTTGGCTCCATCTCCGCCAACAGCGACGAAACCATCGGCAAGCTGATCGCTGACGCCATGGACAAGGTTGGCAAAGAAGGCGTGATCACCGTGGAAGACGGTAAATCGCTGGACAGCGAACTCGACGTCGTCGAAGGCATGCAGTTTGACCGTGGCTATCTGTCGCCCTACTTCATCAACAACCCCGAAAAGCAAGCCGCTTTGCTGGACAACCCCTTCGTGCTGCTGTTCGACAAGAAGATCAGCAACATCCGTGACCTGCTGCCCACGCTGGAGCAAG
>JBJOJH010000131.1:0-25976 GCA_046046715.1 Pseudomonadota bacterium
CAAACAATTCAGACTCAATCAGGGTCTCTGGAATGGACGCACAGTTCAAGGAAACAAAGGGGCGGCTCGAACGCTCGGAGTCGCTGTGTATCGCTTGCGCCAGGAGGTCCTTGCCTGTGCCAGTTTCGCCCAGAATCATGACCGGAATGTCACGACCTCTCACCATCTGGAGCTTGTGAATGATTTTGGAAATTTGGGGGTCACCCGTATCCAGGTAGCGCAGGCCAGACATCTGTACCTTCGAGGCAGACGCGACAGGCTTGGCTACGGCAGGCGAAGGCGCTACAAACGGAGCTGCCACCGCCGCAAAGGGCGGCTCATGTGGGTCTGCAGACACCTCGGGCGTACTGATGGGCGTGGCGACACCGGCCCCCCACTGCGGGCGTACCTGCATACGGGTTCGACACCAGACCGACACGCCGTTGTGCAAACAGAGTTGCTGCAACTTGGGTGCCGAGCCTGAGGCCAGCTCCTGCAAACGAGAGATGGCAATGCCAAACAAGGAGGAAAAGGTGTGTACCTTCAACCCATTGAACGACATGCCCAGTTGAAACTGTGCGCTGCGATTGGCGGAGAGGAAACGCCCGTCCGGGCTGAACACGGCAATGCCTTCCACCAGCGTGCCCAAAAATTCGGGACGGGTGTGAAAGTGAACGCGAACGGCCTTGGGAAACGTGTCCGCAAACATGTGGTTCTCTATCATCTGCGCAGACATGCGCACCAGTGCCATGGTGTGCTGGTGAAAACTTCGCTGGTCTCCAGTCACATCGAGGGCGCCGATCACCTGTCCGTAGGGATCAAAAATGGGCGCGCAGGAACACGTCAAAAACTTGTTCGCGTTCATGTAATGCTGGGTGCCATGAACCACGACGGCCTGCTCTTCCCGAAGCGCTGTACCAATCGCATTTGTGCCCTTGCTGCGCTCAGACCAATCGACCCCGGGCATCAGGGCCACCTGGGACGCTTTTTCCAGAAAGTCGCTGTCTCCCAAGGAATGAATCACCGTGCCTCTCGCCGACGTGAGCAACACCATGCTGTGGGTATTGACGATCTGGTCGTAGAGAGTCTCCATGACCGGCGCAGCATGCTGAAAAAGAAATCTGTTTTCTTCCATCATCTGGTGGACCGCACCATCACTGCACCGGGAAAAATCGGGCTTGTCCTGGATGTTTATGCCGAAATCCCGTGAACGCATGTGCGATCGCGCGATCACATCCGGCTGTGAGTAAGCATCCAGTCCACTCTCTGAGCCCATGTCCACGCGAGCGCCGGGTTCAGAAATTTTTTCAGCAAACATGTAGTCTCCAGTGTTCACCGACCGGGGTGGCCGAGAAACTGACTGCAGAGAAAGCAGCGTTTTCGGCTCGACGGTCAAGGAATGTGGCGTGTTTTGATTTGGATCATTCTCGCCCGATTAAATCCACACGACATCCAAGGAAAACCCTAGGTTCAACCAAAAATCCAGACGAAAGTGGAGCAATTGAATCAAATTGACACACTTGGACTGTGACAGTGTTCACACGACGCCTCGAATTTGGCTGTATGCCAGCGCGGTGAGACTGGCGCGGTTTTTGCTGATTGATGGCTGATGTCATCTTAAATTCAGGAGTCCCTTATGCGTCACAACCGATTCACTCAACATTTGCGATCCCTAACAAGCGCCTTGGCGATCGGCCTGCTCAGCGGGGCTGCCTGGTCACATGGCGATGTTGTCCCGCAGTCCGTCGATACCAGCACCCTTCCGCAGCTGGGTGCCAAGTGGCTACCGAGCAACCCCTATTCCAGCGGTGCCGCCAACAAGGAGGCCTTGCGCATAGGCACCTCTGCTTACAACCAGAATTGCGCGCGCTGCCATGGTTTGGAGGCCATATCAGGGGGCATGTCGCCTGATCTCAGAAAAATCGATGGTGACTGCATGGGCCTGGCCGATCAGGACAAGAAAATGGCTTGCTTCAAGGAAATCGACGAGTACTATGTCGCCACCGTTCGCCGGGGCCGGGTCCGTGATGGCCGGGTTTACATGCCCCCCTTTGAGGGTATCCTGTCCCAGGAAGCCATCTGGGCCATCAAGACCTACCTGGAAACACGGCGCGAGCCCTGAACCTTACCTGCGCTTAACTAACTATCGCCAGACATGAGACATCTTGCAAGCACTACCGAATCCGAAGCTCAAACAACGGCTGATGCGCTGACCACGCGCAATCTCGGCAGGCGTTCCATACTGGCCTTGCCTTTGCTGCTGGGAAGCGGATGGGTCAGTGCGCAAAGCGACCTGACAGACCTGGAGAAAGTCCGGGCCAGTGGCGTGCTCAAAGTTGCTGTTTACAAAGACAATGCACCGTTCTCCGATGGGCCCGTAGCAGAGATCAGTGGGCTGGATGTCTCCATTGCGCAGGCACTCGCCGCGCAGATGCAGCTGAAGCTGCAACTGTTGCCCTTTGACTCGGGCGAGAACATGGGCGATGACTTGCGCAATATGGTTTGGCGAGGGCATTACCTGGGCTATGGCCCCGCGGACGTCATGATGCAGGTACCTGCAGATAAATACCTGATGCAGGAAAACCGTCAGGTGGTGGTGGTGTCGCCCTACATGCGGCAGCAAACCGTGCTTATGCACAACACCCGGCAGTTGGCACGCGTCGACTCGCCTGAGGACCTGAAAGGCGTCGCACTGGGTGCCGAACGGGGCACCGGTGCCGCCAGTGCCTTGATGGGAAACAACGGCGGAATGCTCAGGGCGCAGGTCAAACTCTACAAAACCGGGGTTCAAGCAGCGCAGGGTGCGCTAAATGGTGAAGTGGCCGCAGCGTATGTACTACGCGCTCAAGCTGAAGCCGCTCTGGCAGCCGACCCGGCCAAAGCGGCCGGCTGGCAACTCAGCGCCCTACCCCTGCCCGGAACACCAGCCAACGGGTGGCCGGTGGGAATGGCGGTCAAAGCCAGCAACAAAGACCTAGGTGCCGCCGTCCAGCGCGCCATGCAAACGCTGCAATCCAATGGCGAGTTGCTCGCCATCTTCAAGAAGCACGGGCTGACGCTCACGGCGCCGTAAAAGAGAACACCCCTGGCGCCTGAACCGGGTCCACCGTGACCTGTATCGTGGCCTTAGGGGCAAACTTGCCTTCCAGCAACAGCTTGGACAAGGGGTTTTCAATCCGCTGCTGAATTGCCCGTTTCAAGGGACGAGCACCAAACACCGGATCGAAGCCGACCTTGGCCAGTTCTGCCAGCGCCGTGGTGGACACGTCCAAGGTTAGGTCCAGTCGAGCCAGGCGCTCTTGCAAAACCTTGATCTGGATGGCTGCGATCGCCTCGATATGACCCGCGCCCAGCGCATGGAAGACCACCGTCTCATCGATGCGGTTCAAGAACTCAGGGCGGAAGTGGTTCTTCAGCTCGCCGGTGACGGCCTCTTTCACATCGTCCGCATCTTGACCGACCATGGCCTGGATCAACTGCGAACCAATGTTGCTGGTCATGACGATGACGGTGTTCTTGAAATCGACCGTACGCCCTTGCCCATCGGTCAGGCGGCCATCGTCCAGCACCTGAAGCAAGACATTGAACACGTCCGGGTGAGCCTTTTCAACCTCATCCAGCAACAGCACGCTGTAGGGCTTGCGGCGAACTGCCTCGGTGAGGTAGCCGCCCTCCTCGTAACCCACATAGCCCGGGGGCGCGCCAATGAGACGGGCCACCGAGTGCTTCTCCATGAACTCACTCATGTCGATACGCACCAGGTGCTCTTCGCTGTCAAACAGGAAGCCGGCCAGCGCCTTACACAGCTCCGTCTTGCCGACGCCGGTAGGGCCCAGGAACAGGAACGAACCAGTGGGTCGGTTGGGATCACTCAAGCCCGAGCGTGAACGGCGGATGGCATTGGCCACGGCGGAGATCGCCTCGTCCTGCCCCACGACGCGATCATGGAGCTTGACCTCCATCTGCAGCAGCTTGTCTTTCTCACCTTGCATCATCTTGGCGACGGGGATACCGGTGGCACGGCTGACGACTTCGGCAATTTCCTCAGCGCCCACCAGGGTGCGCAGGAGCTGAGGACGACCACCATCCTTGGCATCCTTGGCCTTGCCTGCCTCCTGATCCTGGGCCGCCTTCAGCTTTTTCTCTAGTTCTGGCAACTTGCCGTATTGCAACTCGGCAACTTTGTTGAAATCGCCTTTGCGGGTGAACTCTTCAATCTGATGGCGTAACTTGTCGATCTCTTCCTTCACCTGGGCGGAGCCCTGCGCCTGTGCCTTTTCAGATTTCCAGATTTCATCAAGGTCTGCGATCTCTTTTTGCAGCTTGGTGATTTCTTCGTTGATCAGTTCAAAGCGCTTCTGGGAGGCTTCGTCTTTTTCCCGGCGCACCGCCTCGCGCTCGATCTGCAGCTGAATCAGGCGGCGATCAAGCTTGTCCATGACCTCAGGCTTGGAATCAATCTCGATCTTGATCTTGGCCGCTGCTTCGTCGATCAGATCGATGGCCTTATCGGGCAGAAAACGGTCTGTGATGTATCGATGGCTCAGTTCAGCGGCGGCCACGATGGCCGGGTCGGTGATTTCCACGCCATGGTGCACCTCGTACTTCTCCTGGAGGCCCCGGAGAATGGCGATGGTGGCTTCAACCGTGGGCTCACCCACCAGAATTTTCTGAAAACGGCGCTCCAATGCGGCGTCTTTCTCGACGTACTTGCGGTACTCATCCAGGGTGGTGGCGCCCACGCAATGCAGCTCGCCACGGGCCAGGGCCGGCTTGAGCATATTTCCCGCATCCATGGCACCTTCAGCTTTGCCGGCACCCACCATGGTGTGCAGCTCGTCGATAAAGACGATGGTCTGACCTTCGTCTTTGGCCAAATCTTTGAGCACGTTCTTCAGGCGTTCCTCAAACTCTCCCCGGAATTTGGCACCGGCCAACAGGGAGGCCATGTCCAAGCTAAGAACCCGCTTGCCCTTGAGAGACTCGGGCACTTCCCCGGCCACGATGCGCTGGGCAAGGCCTTCCACAATTGCGGTCTTGCCCACGCCGGGCTCGCCAATCAGCACCGGGTTGTTTTTGGACCGGCGCTGCAGCACCTGGATGGCACGGCGTATTTCGTCGTCTCGGCCGATCACCGGGTCCAGCTTGCCCATGCGGGCACGCTCAGTCAAATCTATGCAGTACTTCTTCAGGGATTCGCGCTGGTCTTCAGCATCATCGCTGTCCACCTTCTGGCCGCCCCTCACCGCATCGATGGCGGACTCCAGGGATTTTCGGGTCAGGCCGTTGTCCTTGGCCAGGCGCCCCACCTCCAGCTTGGTCTCGGCCAACGCCAGCAAAAACAGCTCGCTGGCCACGAACTGGTCGCCACGCTTGATGGATTCCTTCTCGGCCGCCTGCAAGAGCGTGACCATATCGCGTCCCACTTGCACCTGCTCCTGTCCCTGGACTTGTGGCAGCCTGTGCACAGCAGACTCCGCAGCAGCCAATAGCCCCTGAACGTTCACACCCGCTCGCTGCAGCAGGGGACGAGGCCCGTCTTCCTGCTTGAGCATGGCCACCAGCACATGGGCCGGTTCGATGTAAGCATGGTCATTGCCCAAGGCCAACGACTGCGCCTCAGACAAGGCTTCTTGAAACTTGGTGGTCAGTTTGTCGATACGCATGAAAAGTTCTCCTGTTGCCTTGCCAACTGAGGCTGGCTGACAGGTTTTCAAGCGTGCGATGATTTTGAGTCGTTGACCTGGATCAACAAATTTCCCTGGCCGGCAAGCGCGGCCCGAGACAGGAAGCCGGTGTCGGCGCCCTGCCGCTCAGGCCGCGTTGTTGGCCTGAATGCCCCACTTGGCCAGCGCAGCGTCGTCACTCACGCGCGCATCCACCCAGCGCGCGCCCTCAGGCGTTTGCTCTTTTTTCCAGAAAGGCGCCTGGGTCTTCAGGTAGTCCATTAAAAATTCGCAGGCTTGAAAACTTGCACCCCGATGGGCTGAGGTCACGGCAACCAGGACGACCTGATCCAGGGGCTGCAGCAGGCCCACCCGATGAACCACGCGCACCCCAAACAGATCAAAGCGCGCATAGGCTTCGTCGATCATGGCTTCAATGGCTTTTTCGGTCATGCCAGGGTAATGCTCCAGCTCCATGGAGCTGACAGACAAGCCATCATTACGATCGCGCACGGTACCAACAAAGGTACAAACCGCGCCGACCCGCTTGTCTCCGCTGCGCAGCGCAGCCACCTCCGACCCTAGGTCGAAGTCAGCTGTTTGGATCGACACACGTGCTGGCATGGGTAAGTGGAGGTCAGCCACCCGTGACCGGGGGGAAAAACGCCACCTCGGCAAGGGCGGGCAAGGAATCCGTCTCGCTGACCATGACTTGGTTGAGAGCCATGCGTACCGCACGATGACGCGCCAGGGTGTCCGCGTAAGCACCGCCGCGAGCAATCAGCTCATCACGCAGATCGCCCAAGGTCGTCGCCTGGGTTTCCAGTTGTTCTTGACCCTGCCCCAAGGCCTCGCGTATCGACGCAAAGTATTTGACAGAGACGATTCTGGAAGAGCTCATGCCATCAACTCGCTGAAAGGGATAAAGCTGACCACATCACCCTGGGCGATACCCTGGCCTGGCGGGTTGTCTATGACCCCATCGCCCCAGACCGCAGATGTCAGCACGCCAGAGCTTTGGTTGGCGAACAAATCCAGCCCCCCTTGCGCGTTACGCCGGGCCCGCAGAAATTCTCGACGCTTGTCAGGTCGGCTCCTTTGGAAATGCGCAGGCATTTTGATCGCAGGTGAGGCAAGACGGGTAGCCCCCTGCAACTTGAGCAGAAAGGGTCTCACCAAGGCCAGAAAGGTCACAAAGCTGGAAACCGGATTGCCAGGCAAACCCATGAAATGCGCCTTACCAACACGGCCGTAGGCGAAAGGCTTGCCTGGCTTGATGGCAATCTGCCACAAGTTCAGTTCGCCCAAGGCTTGCACCGCTGGCTTGATGTGATCCTCTTCACCAACAGACACGCCACCGCTGGTCAGAATCAGGTCGTGCGCCACAGCAGCCTCGCGAAGCGCTGCCACGGTGGCCTCGCGCTGGTCGGGAACAATGCCGTAGTCCGTGACCTCACACCCCAAACGAAGCAGCAGGGCCCGCAAAAAGAAACGATTGGAGTTGTAGATGGCTCCAGGTCGCATGTCCGCCGGTGCGACTTCACCGGGCATCACCAGCTCGTCACCGGTAGAAAAAAGAGCCACACGGGGTTTTCGAGCGACCCGAAGTTCTGCCAGGCCTATGCTGGCGGCCAGCCCCAGGGCGGCAGGCGTGAGCCGATCGCCACAGGCAAGCACCACAGCACCTTGTGTCACATCTTCACCGGAGCGACGGATCCACTGACCCGGCGTTGGCTGCGCGAGCACACGGATCACATCCGTTTGCCCGTCTACCAACTCGCAATCCTCCTGCATCACCACAGCATCAGCACCAGGCGGTATGGGTGCCCCCGTGAAAATGCGTGCCGCCGTGCCAGGTTCCAAAGGCTGCCCGCTGGAGCCCGCAGCAATTCGCTGGCTCACCCTCAGTTGAGCCCCTGAATCGGCCGCATCGGCGCATCGCAAGGCGTAGCCGTCCATGGAGCTGTTATCTTGAGGCGGGACTTGGAGCTGGGACACTACATCCTGCGCCAGAACACGACCATCTGCGTCGAAAGTGGACACCGTCTCGGGGGCCAAATTAGCTTGGGCGCAGGCCAGCAATTCGGCCAGGGCATCATCCAGCGACTTCAAGGGGGGGCGCACGCTGCTCATGGGCGTCAGTCACAGTACTGAGAGACGTAGGCCTTGACTACCGCAACGTCGGCAGGCACCTGCTTGACCCGCTTGGGCAAAGACTCAATGCCTTCAAAGCCGGCAGGCCGCACCGGTTCCCGACCCAGGGCTTCAACAATCGTGGCTGCAAACTTGATGGGCAGAGCCGTCTCAAGAACCACCATGGGCACGCCAGGCTCCATATGTTCGCGTGCCACCTTCAAACCATCAGCCGTGTGGGTGTCCACCATGGTGTCAAAGCGCTCCCAGGTGTCACGGATGGTGATCAGACGTTGCTCGTGGGTGCTCTTGCCGCTGGCGAAACCATAGTGGCTTGCCGCTTGCGCAAATACCGGATCTGCACTGAGTTCGAACTGACCCAGCTTTGACAGCTGAGTACCAAACAGCGACTGCGTGCGCGCACCGTCACGGCCAACCAGGTCAAACACAAAGCGCTCAAAATTCGAGGCCTTGGAAATGTCCATGGACGGGCTGGAAGTCTCGAAGGTGTCGGAACTGCCGCGCACCCGGTACACGCCGGTGCGAAAGAACTCGTCCAGAACGTCGTTCTCGTTGGTCGCTGCCACCAGCTTGGCAATGGGCAGGCCCATCATGCGGGCCACATGACCGGCGCAGATGTTTCCGAAATTGCCAGAGGGCACGGTAAAGCTCACCCGCTGGGCCGGGGTGCCGGCCTTGGCGGAAAGATCAATTGCCTGAAAGTAGCCCGCAAAGTAGTACACCACCTGGGCCAACAGCCGGGCCCAGTTGATGGAATTGACCGTACCTATGCGATATTTGCGCTTGAAGTCGAGGTCATTCGAGACCGCCTTGACGATGTCCTGGCAGTCATCAAACACACCCTCCACCGCCAGGTTGTGAATATTGGCGTCTTGCAGGCTGAACATCTGGGCCTGCTGAAATGGGCTCATGCGGCCAGCCGGGCTGGTCATGAAAACGCGAACGCCTTTTTTGCCACGCATGGCGTATTCGGCTGCGCTCCCGGTGTCACCGCTGGTAGCACCCAGGATGTTGAGCTCCTCCCCTCGGCGACCCAGCTCGTACTCGAACAGGTTGCCCAGCAACTGCATGGCCATGTCCTTGAACGCCAAAGTGGGTCCGTTCGACAAGGCTTCCAACCAAAGGCCCGGTTCCAGGCCACGCAGGGGAACAATCTCCGGCGTACCAAACACAGCCTGGGTATAAGTTTTTGTGCACAGTGCCTTCAAATCAGCCGCGGGAATGTCGTCGATGTACAACGACAAAATCTCGAAGGCGAGAGCAGCATAGCCCTTCGTGCGGTAGCAATCGCCCCACCGAGCCAGGGTATCGGCGTCGACTTGCGGGTAGCGCTCAGGCAGGTAAAGGCCGCCGTCGGGAGCTAGTCCCTCCAGCAAGATGTCGCAGAAACGGCGGGGCGTCTGGTCGCCCCGAGTAGAGATGTACTTCATGGCAGCGTCGTCAGGCGTTGAATCAGGCGAGCTCTTCCTTACGGATGCGTGTAATGGGCGCCAGCACAGCTGGCTGAGCCTGCATCAGTTCCAGCGCAGCATTCATCTTGGCCTCGGGGCACTCGTGGGTCAGAATGATGAGGTCGGTGGACGAGGCCGCACCTGCCTGGCCATCGCTAGCCTCATCTGCAGGTCGCTGCAGCACCGCATCGATGCTGATATCCAGGTTTGCCAGGATACCTGTGACTCGGGCAAGCACGCCTGCTTCGTCCATCACCCTCAGACGCAGGTAATAGCTGGTCACCACTTCCCCCATGGGCAGAACTCGCAAGTCGCTCATGGCGTCCGGCTGGAAGGCCAACGCTGGAACCCGCTGCGCAGCATCCACGCCACTTTGACGCGCAATATCGACCAAATCAGCAATCACGGCACTGGCCGTGGGCTCACTACCCGCTCCTTTGCCGTAGTACATGGTGGTACCCACAGCATCGCCATGCACAACCACTGCGTTCATGGCGCCTTCCACATTGGCGATCAATCGCTTGGCAGGAACCAGGCTGGGGTGCACACGTAGCTCAATGCCCGCCGGCGCACCGGTCGCCGCGTCGGCTTCACGATGCTTGGCAATCCCCAACAGCTTGATGCGGTACCCCAATTGCTCGGCGTAGCGTATGTCCGCCGCACCCAGCTTGGTGATACCTTCAACATAAGCCTTGTCAAACTGAACCGGTATGCCATAGGCAATAGAGGCCATCAAGGTTGCCTTGTGCGCAGCATCAACGCCCTCAATGTCGAAGGTCGGGTCGGCCTCTGCGTAGCCCAGGCGTTGTGCTTCTTTAAGTACATCTGCAAAATCCAGGCCCTTTTCACGCATTTCACTCAGGATGAAATTAGTGGTGCCGTTGATGATGCCCGCCACCCATTGCACACGGTTCGCAGTCAAGCCTTCACGCAAAGCCTTGATGATGGGGATGCCACCGGCCACAGCAGCCTCAAATGCCACGATCACACCCTTGCGCTGAGCAGCCGCAAAAATTTCGGTTCCGTGAACAGCGAGCAAGGCCTTGTTGGCGGTGACCACGTGTTTGCCTGCCTCGATCGCCTCCAGAACCAACTGACGTGCAATGCCATAGCCGCCGATCAACTCAATCACAACGTCGATTTGGGGATTAGCGATCACCGCACGAGCATCGTTGACGACGGCCACACCATCGCCCACCACCGCACGGGCACGCGCCACATCGAGATCAGCCACCATGGTGATTTCAATGCCGCGGCCAGCTCGGCGCTTGATGTCTTCCTGGTTGCGCTGCAAGACGTTAAAAGTGCCGCTGCCTACGGTGCCTATGCCCAAAAGGCCTACTTGAATGGGATTCATGGTTGTCATATCAATCAAAAGAACGGGCTCTTGCGCCCCGGAAAAGTGTCAGATGTTGCGCTTGCGACGCGACTCGAGGAATCTGGCGATACGGCTGATGGCCTCACGCAAGTCGTCCTCGTGGGGCAAAAAAACGATACGGAAATGATCTGGGCTGGCCCAGTTGAAGCCGGTGCCCTGAACCAGCATGACCCGCGTTTCTTCAAGAAGATCCAGGAAAAACTGCTGATCATCTTTAATGGGATAGATCGCGGGATCCAGCTTGGGAAACATGTACAGGGCAGCGCTGGGCTTGACGCACGTAACGCCCGGAATGGCGGTGATCAACTCATATGCAAGGTCACGTTGACGACGCAGTCGACCGCCCTCGCCCACCAGCTCCTGAATGCTCTGATAGCCGCCCAGCGCCGTCTGAATCGCCCATTGCCCCGGCACGTTGGAACACAGACGCATGTTTGACAACATGTTCAATCCCTCGATGTAGTCACGGGCCGGCTTTTTGTCTCCCGATACCACCATCCACCCCGCCCGGTAGCCGCAGGACCGATAACTTTTGCTCAGTGAGTTGAAGGTCAACGTGAGGACGTCGGTGCTGAGAGACGCTATGGCCGTATGAGTCACACCGTCGTACAAGACCTTGTCATACACCTCGTCAGCAAAAATGACGAGGTTGTGCTCACGGGCAATGGCAACAATCGAGCGCAGCAACTCGTCGGAATACAAAGCACCCGTCGGGTTGTTGGGGTTGATCACCACGATGCCTTTGGTGGCCGGGGTAATCTTGGCGCGGATGTCGTCAAGATCGGGCATCCATCCATTGGCCTCATCACAGAGATAGTGCACAGGCTTGCCACCCGACAGGCTGACAGCCGCTGTCCACAGCGGGTAGTCAGGCGCCGGAATAAGGAGCTCATCGCCCACATCCAGCAAACCATTGGTCGCCATCACGATCAGCTCGCTGGCGCCGTTGCCCAGGTAAATGTCATCCAGCGTGACACCCTTGACGCCCTGCTGCTGGGTGGAATGCATGACGGCCTTGCGCGCGGCGAATATTCCCTTGCTGTCGGAGTAGCCGGCCGAGTTGGGCAGATTGCGAATCATGTCCTGCTGAATTTCTTCGGGCGAATCAAAGCCAAAAACGGCCAAATTCCCGATATTCAGCTTGATGACCTTGTGCCCGTCTTCCTCCATATGGCGGGCGCGATCCATGATCGGCCCCCGTATGTCATAACAAACGTTGGCTAACTTGGCGGATTTTTGTATGGTTCTCAAGGGCGCTCCGAGCAGTGACGTGTCAGCGTGAAAGCGAAACCTATAATTTGACCACAGATGAAGCTCCAGCCCGACAAGTCAGACGTACAAACCATCACTGGCTATGGACCCGGCTGGATTGCGATCAATGGCGAAAAAATCAGCTCAAGTGTGGTCCTGGGTTCCAGAGGCGAACACCTTCAATGGGATGCGGGCTCCTTTGAGGACTTGCAGCCGAGCCACTTTGCCCAGCTCGCGGAACTGGACTGTGAGCTCGTTATTTTTGGTTCCGGACCTCGCCTTCGCTTCCCCAACCCTGCATGGCTCACGCCATTGATGGGGAAAAGGATGGGTCTGGAAACCATGGACACACAAGCAGCATGCCGCACATTCAACATTTTGGCAGCCGAGGGGCGTCATGTGGCTCTCGCTGTCATCGTAGAAGGTGAGCAGTCTTAAGCCTGTGCTCAGGGTGAAGCCCGGTCATTAGAGTAAAATCATGGGTTTTGCCGGGGCCTAAAGTCCACTTGTGGACTCGGGCTCAGGTGTAGGTCGACCCCGCACACGAGACTTCAAGCAACCATGGCGATCGTCGTGAACAAACCCCTCCCCGAATTCGAAGCAATCGCCACTGGCGGCATCAAGGTTTCCAACACCTCGCACCTCGGCAAAGTCCTTATTCTTTACTTCTATCCCAAAGACAACACGCCCGGCTGCACAACTGAAGCGATGCAGTTCCGGGACAAGTACAAGGACTTCGTCAAGGCCGGCGCCACAGTGTTTGGCGTGTCTCGAGACAATATGAAGTCGCACGACGACTTCAAGGCGAAGCTCGAACTTCCCTTCGAACTGATTGCCGACACCGAAGAAAAAATGTGCCACATGTTTGGCGTGGTCAAAAACAAGATCATGTACGGAAAAAAAGTGAAGGGCATAGAACGCAGCACTTTTTTAGTGGGTGCGGACGGAACGTTGAAAGAGGAGTGGCGCGGACTGAAAGTTCCAGGCCATGTGGATGATGTTCTGGCAGCCGTCAAAGCCCTGAAGAAAGCCGACTGAGCCGATCCATATTTGTCATCAAAAGCCCAATAGGGCTCATGCATAATGGTCCGATGCACTGTGTGAGCGTCGATCTGAAACAAAAAAGCCGCCTCGGCAACGAGCGGCTTTTTTGTTTGGAGCCACCTTGTGCACCGAGCTCGATACATTCAACTTTTAGATCACAAACTCGTGATCCAAGTGCCACACCAAGGAGTTAGTTCAGCCATGCCTTTGCCACCTGCTCCCACCAAGCGCGCCGCCTTACTGTCACGAGATGCCTTCAAAGTTGCAGCTAAGGGCGGTGGCCGCTCAGTGCGCAAGGAAAATGGGGGCGTGGATACTGAAATCGCGCAGGAGGCCTTGCAGGTAGTTCAGGCGGTTAAAACGGTGAACAGCTCAGCGGGCAAAAGCAAACGGCCGGCTCAAGTTGAAAAAAACAAAGTCAGCAAAGAAACAGTCCAAGCAGGACCTGGCGGACCGACTTCAGTTTCGCCCAAGGCCAAGACGCCACAAACCACGCTCCACACACAGAGCAGAGTGGCCACAACCAAACCCCAAAAAAGCAAACGCAATGGATTGGCGAAGCTCTTTGTGCTGGATACCAATGTGCTCCTGCACGACCCCATGTGCTTGTTCCGTTTCGAAGAACACGACATTTATTTGCCAATGATCGTTCTTGAGGAACTGGATGCCCATAAAAAAGGTATGACGGAAGTCGCTAGAAATGCCCGTCAAACCAGTCGAACGCTGGACGCATTGGCGGCAACGAATGGAACAGATATCAGTCTGGGACTCAAGCTGGACACCACGGGCCACAAGGAGGCAGAGGGCAAGCTGTTTTTTCAAACCCAGCCATTGAACTACACCTTGCCTACCAGTTTGCCCCAGGGCAAGGCAGACAACCAAATTTTGGGAGTGGTTGATGCATTGCGAGCTGTTTATGCGCCGCGCGAAGTGGTACTTGTTTCTAAAGATATCAATATGCGGGTCAAGGCCCGTGCACTGGGTCTTTTGACCGAAGACTATCAAAACGACAAGACACTCGAAGATGGCGACCTGCTTTATTCGGGCGCCCTTGCGCTACCTGCCGATTTCTGGAGTACCCACGGACAGACCGTGGAAAGCTGGCAACAAAACGCTCACACGTTTTATCGGGTCAGTGGCCCTGTCGTTCCCCAGATGATGATCAACCAGTTCGTGTTCTTCGAAGCGCCAGGCGAACCAAGCCTGTATGCCAGGGTGACGGAAATTCGGGGGGATACAGCGGTCTTTAAAACCCTCAAGGATTACAACCACCTGAAAAATGCGGTGTGGGGCATTACCACCCGCAATCGCGAACAAAACTTCGCCATGAATTTGCTCATGGATCCAGAGGTCGATTTCGTCACTTTGACCGGAACCGCAGGTACCGGAAAGACTCTGATGGCCTTGGCAGCTGGCCTGACGCAAGTGCTTGATGATCGGCGTTATACCGAAATCATCGTCACCCGTGCGACCGTCAGCGTGGGTGAGGACATTGGTTTCCTGCCTGGCACCGAAGAAGAAAAAATGGGCCCATGGATGGGGGCACTGGATGACAACCTGGAGGTTTTGGCCAAAACAGAAACCAGTGCCGGCGAGTGGGGCCGTGCGGCCACCAGTGAACTCATACGCAGTCGCATCAAGATCAAGAGCATGAACTTCATGCGGGGACGTACCTTTTTGAACAAGTACCTGATCATTGATGAGGCACAAAACTTGACGCCCAAGCAGATGAAGACCTTGATCACGCGAGCGGGTCCAGGCACAAAAATAGTCTGTATGGGTAACCTGGCCCAGATCGATACCCCGTACCTGACGGAGGGATCCTCCGGGCTAACCTATGCGGTGGACCGCTTCAAGGGTTGGCCGCACGGCGGGCACATTACCCTGGCGCGCGGCGAGAGGTCGCGCCTGGCCGACTTTGCCAGCGAGGTGCTCTAAACAGCACGCTCACCCCAAGGTTGGCGCTGCCGGACCAGGACTTCAAAGGGTCTGGCCGATATTCAGCCAGGAACGCATTTAGAAGTCGTCGCTACCACCGCTTGCCAGACTTTCAAATTTGGTGATCGGCTTCAAGAAGGCAAGTTTGACGACCCCGGTCGGGCCATTACGCTGCTTGGCAATGATGACCTCGGCCACGCCGGGTTCCTTGCAAGCCTCCTTGGTGTAGTACTCGTCCCGATAGATGAACATGATGATGTCCGCATCTTGTTCAATAGCGCCTGATTCACGCAAATCGCTCATCATGGGACGTTTGTCGGGCCGCTGCTCGACACTTCGATTCAGCTGAGACAAGGCGATGACCGGGCATTGCAGCTCACGCGCCAACATTTTGAGTCCACGAGAAATCTCTCCCAGCTCTGTTGCGCGGTTTTCGCCATCATTGCTTGTGCCACTCATCAGCTGCAGGTAGTCGACCACGATCAAGCCGAGCTTTCCGCATTGGCGGGCCAGTCTGCGTGCGTTGGCCCTGAGTTCGCTGGAGTTCAGACCCGCGCTCTCATCAATATGCAGGGAAATATTGCGTAATCTCTCTATCGCCTCCGTCAAGCGCGGCCACTCGTCATCGGTGAGCTTGCCAGTGCGCAAATGGCCCTGATCAATGCGGCCAATCGATCCAACGATACGAACTGCCAGCTGGGCCGCACCCATTTCCATGGAGAAAACGGCGACCGGGAGGCCCTCATTGAGTGCAACGTGCTCGGCAATATTGATCGCAAGCGCCGTCTTGCCCATGGAGGGTCGCGCTGCCAACACGATCAGATCGCCAGCCTGCAGTCCCGCGGTCATGCGGTCCAGATCGTAGAAGCCCGTAGGCACCCCGGTGACGTCATTGGGGTTATCTGCCATTTCCTGGACACGGTCCAGCAAATTGACCACCAAAGACTCCATGGCCTGGAAGCCTTGCTTGTGGCGTGCACCCTGCTCCCCAATGTTGAAGATCTTTTGTTCTGCTTCATCCACGATCGTGGACACGGGTCTACCCTTGGGATTGAAAGCATTGGTTGCAATGTCGTCACTGGCTGCCACCAATTGCCGCAGAACAGATCTTTCACGCACGATCTCGCCATAGCGTCGGATGTTTCCAGCGCTGGGCACATATTGGGCCAGCGAGTTCAGGTAGGCCAAGCCGCCCACTTCCTCGGATTTACCCTGACCCTGAAGATGCTCAAAAACAGTGATCACATCCGCAGGCTTGGAGGCATTGACCAATGTGCCGATCGCTGAATAAATCAAGCGATGCTCGAAACGATAGAAGTCAGCTTCGGTGAGCAAATCCCCTACCCGGTCCCAGGCGCCGTTGTCCAGCAGCAAACCACCTAAAACGCTGGATTCCGCCTCAAGCGAATGAGGCGGAATTCTCAATTGAGCGACCTGGCGATCGACGCCCAAGTCATCTGGCAAAACGGAAAGTACAGCGGACATAGAAGTATGAAACCTGAAACAAGCTCTATGCTAAGACGGCTTGCAGTGATCGTCACGGGATAACCCTGTGCACAACACCTGGGATTGCTGTGAGTTTTCAGGGACAAGACAGAAGAAAAAAAGCCGTCGGCTTTGACACCGACGGCTTTCCGGGGAGCGCTGAAAAATCAGGCTGTTTCGCCGTACACGGCAACAGTGATCTCGACTACCACGTCAGTGTGCAGGGCAACGCTCACATTGCTAGCGCCAGCGACTTTGATCGGACCATTTGGCATGCGAACTTGAGACTTGAGCACCTGGTAGCCGCTCTTGTTCAACTCTTCAGCGATGTCGTGGTTGGTCACGGAGCCAAAGAGGCGACCGTCAACGCCCGCCTTCTGGGTCAGCTTGATGGTTGAGCCTTCCAGCTTGGTACCCAGAGCCTGGGCTTCAGCCAGCTTGGCTGCTGCGGCTTTTTCAAGTTCAGCGCGCTTGGCTTCGAACTCCTGCTTGGCTGCAGCGGTCGCACGGCGGGCGCGGCCGGAAGGGATCAGGAAGTTGCGAGCGTAGCCATCCTTGACCTTGACGATTTCGCCCAGGTTGCCAAGGTTCACGACTTTGTCGAGCAGAATAATTTGCATGGTCGGTCTCCTTAGATCTTGTGCTGGTCGCTGTAGGGCAACATGGCCAGGAAACGAGCGCGCTTGATGGCGGTATTCAGCTGGCGTTGAAAAATGGCGCGGGTTCCAGTCAAACGGGCAGGAATGATCTTGCCATTCTCAGCGATGAAATCGCGCAGGGTGTCGATGTCTTTGTAGTCGATTTCTTCGACACCAGTCACGGTGAAGCGGCAGAAACGCTTGCGTTTGAACAGCAAGTTTTGCGCGGGACGCTTGGGACGCTTGTCTTTGTTGAATTTCTTGAACGTGGCCATAGGGCCTCCTGAAAATTAATCTTGCAAAAAATCTTGAATATGAAACACGACACTTTTGACGTTACGCGATGAAGCCAGGAAACCTGAAAAACTCCACTGACTGCCAGCTGCCTGCTTGACCAGGCGCTCTGCAACCGCACCCAACGCAATCGCCTTCATTTGCAACTTCACTTGTCGAATCTGTCCTGCTTCTTCGGCTTCCGAGGCGTGCTCGAGAACCAAATTCAGGGCAGGTAAACCAGCGGGTGTATACCGCATGGGCTCAAGCTCTGAGATAGAAGCGTGCAAACGAAGTGAGTTAGAAGACGCGTCGATTCCGCGTACGTTATCGTGTTTCGGCTGATCAGGCTGCGTACTCGGCCTGCTGGCTCTTGCGAGCATCTTCACGCTCAACCGTCTTCATCATCGACGAAGGACCTGTTTCAGCCTTCTTCTTGAGTACGGTGAGATGGCGCAAGACGGCATCGTTGAACTTGAATGCGTGTTCCAGTTCGGCCATGATCTCTTGACCAGCTTCAATATTGACGCACAAGTAGTGTGCCTTGGCCAGCTTGTTGATCATGTAAACCAGCTGACGGCGGCCCCAGTCTTCCACGCGGTGAATCTTGCCACCACCGGCGGTGATCATTCCCTTGTAACGCTCCAGCATGGCTGGAACTTGTTCGCTCTGATCCGGATGGATCATGAGGATGATTTCATAATGACGCATAAACACTCCTTAAGGTTATAGCAGCCCACTGCGTCGTGCGTAGTGCTGCAAGGCAAAGCCCACGATTATAGCGATTAGTTTTTGCGGGTCACCAAGCTCACCAACCAGGTCACCAGGGCACCAGCAGGAGCGCCAAAAACCCCCGCAGACACCGGCTTGATGCCAAACCAGAGGTCGGGGCGCGACATTCCCAGCACCTGACTGAACCAAGGTGCATGGAGCACGATATAAAAAAGGCAGACAGCTAAACCAGCCGCCATGCCCGCCAGAGCGCCAGCCCGAGTTGTGCCACGCCAGTAAATGCCCATCACCATCGCGGGGAAAAATGCTGAGGCAGCCAACGAAAAAGACATGGCCACGAGCACCAAAATTCCGGCAGGTTTTTGAGCTGCTGCATAGGCTGCTGCCAATGCCACCAGCAAAAGTGCAAACTTGGACAGCAGAACCCGGTAAACATCACCCGAGCTCTTGGACCGGCCGCGAAAGTAAATGTCATAGGCAAGTGCATTTCCCATGGTCAGCAAAAGTGCATCCGCCGTCGACAGAGCCGCGGCCAAGCCGCCCGCAGCCACCAGGCCAGAAATGACATAGGGCAAGCCACCCAATTCGGGGGATGCCAGCATCACAATGTCTTCTCCAGTTCGTAATTCCGCCCATTGCAATATGCCGTCTGAATTGATGTCGGCAACTGAAATCAAAGAGGCATCGACCTTCGACCATTGTGAAATCCAGGAAGGCAGATCACTGAAATTTTGACCTACCAGACCCGTCAGCACCTCGTACTTGACAAGCACCGCCAAAGCTGGAGCGGCCATGTAGAGCAGGGAGATAAACAAGAGGGACCAGGCTACTGAGGTTCGCGCTTCTGCCACTGACGGCGTGGTGTAAAAACGGGTCAGAAGGTGCGGCATGCCCGCAGTGCCAAGCATGAGGCACACCATCAGGGCCAGGAAATTCAGGCGCGAGTCATTGAACTCCTGTTGCTCCTCGACACTTCCTTTAGGATCGCCGGCATAAGCTTGACCAAAAGGCGTCCCCCCCGACCAGGGTCTGGAACGCTCCAGATTCTCTTTCATGGCCAGTGTCCAAGCTTCACGCGCTGCTGCTTCATCCTTGGGCAGCAAAGCCAGCGCACGGCTAGCCTCCTGAACAACGGATGGTTGAGACGGTTCCTGCTTGAGCTTACGCAAGCGGGCCAGCGCTGCTTCACGCTGCTCGGACAACGACGCCGGCAGGGCCAGCAGCTGCTGTTCATAAATTTGAGCGCGGCGGGCGTACTCTGCCCTCACCTGCTTCTCCTGTTCGGAAGCCATGATGCCGCGCTCGAGCTCCGCAATTTTGGCCAGTTGCTCCCCGTACACCATGGGCGCAATCGGATTGCCCAATTGCTTGTACGCGAGCCAGGAAACAGGTATCAGAAAAGCCAGGATCACAATGACGTACTGGGCTACTTGCGTCCAGGTCACTGCTCGCATCCCGCCCAGAAAGGAGCAGACCAGCACACCTCCAAGCCCAAGCATGATTCCGATCTCGAACCGGACCCCTGTCAAACGCGAAGTGATCACGCCCACACCGTAAATCTGGGCTACCACGTAAGTGAAGGAAACGAAGACCACGGCAACCGCCGCCAGCAAACCAGGCCAGCGTCCGCCAAAGCGGTGTCTGAAGTAGTCGGGCAAGGTGTAAAGATCGTGCTTGCGCAAATTGGGGGCGATCAATAACGCAACCAAGCAAAAGCCGCCCGTCCAGCCCATGATGTAGGCCAATCCACCCGGTTGACCATTGGCACCCGAAAAGCCCTGCAAGTACAAGCCTCCAGCCAGACTGATGAATGAGGCGGCGCTCATCCAGTCTGCGGCCGTTGCCATGCCGTTGTAAATGGCAGGGATGCGCCTGCCCGCCACGTAGTACTCATTACTGTCGGAGGTTCGGCAAACAATGCCAATCCCAGCATACAAAACCAGGGTAGCCAGCAGGAAGGCTGCACCTATCCATTGGCGAGCCATGCCCATCCATTCGGCGGTGGCCAACAAAGCAAGGAACACCAGCACCAGAACCACATAGCGCACGAACAATCGATGCAGGTCAGAAAGCCTAGAAGGCGCGCTAGGCGCCCACCCTTTTGCATCATCCTGCCAACCGTCCCGGCGCCGTATCCATGCATAGCTGGAAACAATCGCGATATAGATGAGAATCGCACCGAGTGCGCAGTACCAGTAATTAAACGGCCAACCCGCAACCGTGAAACTCAGGTCGCGGGCAAAGTACACCACGCTGAAAGATGCCAAACTCCAGATCAGCAAAAAGGCAATGCGCAATTTTGCTGCACGAGATTCGGGAAGCCAGGCCATGTTCAATCACACCTCGGATGGTTGGCCCCCGATGCTCGAATCAGGCCTGGGCGAGCAGGTGCCAGGTCTCAATCACGGAATCCGGATTGAGCGAGATGGAATTGATGCCTTGCTCGTGTAACCAGGCCGCAAAATCGGGATGGTCACTGGGTCCCTGACCGCATATACCGATGTACTTGCCCTGCGCACGGCAGGCTCTGATGGCCTGACCGATGAGTGCCTTGACCGCAGGATCACGCTCGTCAAAGTCCGCTGCCAGCAAATCAAGACCCGAATCGCGATCCAGGCCCAACGTGAGTTGGGTCAGGTCATTGGAGCCGATCGAAAAGCCGTCGAAGTACGCCAAAAATTGCTCGGCCAGAATGGCGTTACTGGGCACTTCGCACATCATGATGAGCTTCAGGCCGGTATCACCACCATCCGGACTGGAACCATCGCCTCGACGCAGGCCGTGCGAGGCCAGCAGCTCGGTCACGCGCTTCGCCTGTCCCAGCGTACGCACAAAGGGCACCATGATCTGCACATTGGTCAGCCCCATGTCTGTACGCACGCGCTTGAGTGCCTCGCATTCCATCGCAAATGCCTCACCGAAGTCGGGGCTGAGGTACCGTGCAGCCCCGCGAAAGCCCAGCATGGGGTTCTCTTCATCGGGCTCATAGCGGCTACCGCCTATCAACTTCCGGTACTCGTTGCTCTTGAAATCCGACAGGCGGACGATCACCGGCTTGGGCCAGAAAGCAGCAGCAATGGTTGCGACGCCTTCCGCCACACGATCCACATAAAAGCTGCGAGGAGAGGCGTGGCCTCGGGCGACCGACTCAACGGCCTTTTTCAGATCCACGTCCACATTGGGGTAATCCAGAATGGCCTTCGGATGCACGCCGATGTTGTTGTTGATGATGAATTCCAGTCGAGCCAGGCCAACGCCTGAGTTAGGCAATTGGCAGAAATCAAATGCCAGCTGGGGATTGCCCACATTCATCATGATCTTGACCGGGCACTCGGGCATGTCGCCACGCTGAACTTCTGACACTTCGGTTTCGAGCAGACCATCGTAAACAAACCCGGTGTCACCTTCAGCACAACTGACAGTCACCAGGGTGCCCGTCTTGAGGCGTTCGGTGGCATCACCACAACCCACGATGGCAGGTATACCCAGTTCTCGGGCGATGATGGCAGCATGGCAGGTGCGCCCCCCCCGGTTGGTTACGATCGCAGATGCACGCTTCATGACAGGCTCCCAGTTGGGGTCCGTCATGTCGGTCACCAATACGTCGCCAGCCTGGACTTCATCCATCTGGCTGATGTTGTGAACCAGGCGAACCGGACCAGTGCCGATTTTCTGACCGATTGCGCGCCCCTCAGCCAGAACGGCACTCTTGCCCTTGAGCTTGTACTTAAGTTCCGCTTTGCCCTCCTGCTGACTTTTCACGGTTTCCGGGCGCGCCTGCAAGATGTAGAGTTGGCCATCGGTGCCGTCCTTGCCCCACTCGATATCCATGGCACGGCCGTAATGTTGTTCAATCACCAGGGCATAGCGGGCAAGCTGCTCCACATCTGCATCTGTGAGCGAGTAACGATTACGCATCTCAGCGGGCACATCGGTGGTCTTGACCAATTTACCAGTTGCCGCTTTTTCCTCTGGAGTAGCAAATTCCATCTGAATCAGCTTGGATCCCAGGTTTCGGCGAATCAAGGCACGGTAGCCAGCCCGCAACATGGGCTTGTGTACATAAAACTCGTCCGGATTAACGGCACCCTGAACCACCGTTTCTCCTAGGCCATAACTCGATGTGATGAACACAACATCTTCAAAGCCCGACTCAGTATCTATGGTGAACATGACGCCCGCAGCCCCCAGGTCGGAGCGAACCATGCGCTGAACACCAGCACTCAGGGCGACTTCACTATGAGCAAAGCCCTTGTGGACGCGATAGCTGATGGCACGGTCGTTGTAGAGCGAGGCGAAAACTTCTTTCATCTTGTGCAGGACATCATCAATGCCCACCACATTCAGAAAAGTCTCCTGTTGGCCAGCAAAGGAGGCATCGGGCAAGTCCTCGGCAGTGGCTGAAGATCGCACGGCAAAAGAGGCTGTGGGGTTGGATCCACACAAAGTAACGAACGCCTCGCGAATCGCGGACTCAAGATCCGCCGGGAAGGGTTGCGCCTCGACCAGGGCACGAATTTGAGACCCTACCTGTGCCAATGCCCGCACGTCTTCAGTGTCCAGAGATGCCAGCAGGCCGTTGATGCGGTCCGCAAGACCATCATGGGCCAAAAAGGCCCTGAATGCGTGGGCTGTGGTCGCGAAACCTGTCGGAACACGAACACCTGAAGGCAATTGGGAAATCATCTCGCCGAGGCTGGCGTTTTTGCCACCGACCGATTCGACATCGGTCATTCTTAATTGTTCGAACGGGACGACCAGGGCGGTCGGGCTGAAAAGTGCAGACATGGGAAGCTCCAGAGTTTAAAAACCGGAATGGGTAGCCGGCGAATCAACACAATGGCCAGCTACACCGCTCATGTCAGCAGCACAATGCAAGTATTTTTCTGGGATATCTGCCGAACACATGAGCAAAATACGATAAATTGGCCGCATTGTAGGTCCCTTAAAACCACAGCGACGTCCTCTCATTTCACCCCAACCCTCACCCGCACGCACAGTCACCGATCATGCCAAATCGAACCATATTCTTCATTTCTGACGGCACGGGCATCACGGCAGAAACCTTTGGCAATGCGATCCTGGCCCAGTTTGAAATGCGTGCTCGGCAAGTGCGATTGCCCTTCATCGACACGGCAGACAAAGCCTATCAAGCGCTGCGCCAAATTAACCACGCGGCTGCGGTAGATGGCTCTCGGCCCATTGTGTTTTCGACACTGGTGAACATGGAGGTGCTCAAGATCATCACCGAGGGTTGCCAGGGTATGTTTCTGGATATGTTTGGTACGTTTGTTCAGCCGCTCGAGAAAGAATTCCAGATCAAATCGAACCATCGCATCGGACGATTCAGCGACGCCAGCAAAAGCAAGGAATACCAGGACCGTATCGAAGCCATCAATTTTTCGCTGGCACATGATGACGGCCAGTCCAACCGCGATCTGGAGCAGTCAGATGTCATCTTGGCGGGCGTCAGCCGCAGCGGTAAAACGCCTACCTCCCTGTACCTTGCCATGCAGTACGGCCTGAAGGCGTCCAACTACCCTTTGATACCTGAGGACTTTGAGCGTCGCCAGTTACCACCGGCCCTTGTGCCTCATCGACACAAGATCTTCGGACTGACCATACAGCCAGAACGTTTGAGTGAGATTCGGCATGAGCGCCGCCCCAACTCAAAGTATGCCTCTCTGGAAAACTGCCGCATGGAAGTGGCCGCAGCAGAAAGCATGATGAAGAGATCGGGCATACGTTGGCTCTCGACCACCACCAAGTCAATCGAGGAAATAGCTGCCACCATACTTCAGCAGATCAGTCCAGAGAAGGTAATTTACTGACTATTCAGGACGGCCGGCAGCCTATGGCTGCTTCCCACCCGATCAACGTAAACTTTCACCATGAGCACACCTCGAACGATCAAGCACTGCCGTAACTGCGGTACCGCCGTGGATTACCGATTGCCAGATGACGGGGACACACGGCAACGTGCGGTTTGCGGCGCTTGCAACACGATCCATTACGAAAACCCCCTGAATGTGGTGGGTACCGTGCCGGTACTGGGCGACAAGGTTCTGCTGTGCAAGCGCAACATTGAGCCGCGCTGGGGTAAGTGGACGCTACCGGCGGGCTTCATGGAAATGCAGGAAACCACCGCCCAAGGCGCAGCCAGAGAGACGACTGAGGAGGCGGGCGCCCAGTTTTCGATGGGCGCATTGTTCTCGGTCTTGAATGTGGCGCGCGTCGGACAGGTGCATTTCTTTTACCGCGCCCAGCTGTTGAGCGATCAATTCGATCCTGGCCATGAAACCATAGAAGCCAAGTTATTTACTGAGGCTGAAATTCCCTGGGATGAGCTGGCGTTCACAACAGTGAAAGAGACCTTGCTGCGCTATTTCAAAGACAGTCGCAGTGGTCAATTTGGCGTACACGCCGTCGATATTGAATAAAGTTTTTAGGGTGTGACGCACCAGGGCGCAGTATCGTTCGCCAGCGCCATCCACAAAGCCCAAGCCGAACTGGCAAACAACAGCAGCCCGGCGAGACGAACACCCCAATCCCCAGCCCCGGCACCGCGAATGTGCAAGAGCAGCCAAGGTCCCAGCAGCAGGGACACACCGCTTCCGACCGCAAAAGCTGACATGGTCAAGGCACCATTGATAGCACCGCCGCTGAGAGCTGCAAGCAACACTGCTGAATAGAGCAGACCACAAGGCATGAGGGCCCAAGCAGCACCCAGTAGCAGTGACGCTCCCGTCTGGGAACGCCCGGTCCACTCACGCACTTGCCCCCAAACCCGGCGTGCGCCCACTTCCAGCCAGACCGGCTGACGCGCCTTGACGAGCAACAGTAGGCCGAGCACCATCACCGCCACATGAAACAAGGACCACACGGGCCTCAGAGCTGCCGAGTGGGTGGTCAACCAGCCAAAACCTTGCATGGATGCAGCAGCAGCAGCCCCCAACGCGGAGTAGCCGATCAAACGCCCAAGTTGAAAACCCAGCAGCCCTGGAACAGGGCCCGCACCACCAGCTCGCCCAATGGCGGCACAAGCCGAGCCACACATCACCACACAATGCGGCCCCCCGGCCAAGCCCATCAGCAGAGAGGTCAATAAGGCAGCGCTTTGCATGGTGCGATTAAAGCACCTTGGAGAAACGGCTCCGGTTTTGATCTGCTTGCAGGTAACGATCAAAAATCATGGCGACAACACGCACAAAAAACCAACCGTCAGAAGTGACCTGTATGGATGAATCATCCAGCTGAACCAGTCCCAAGGCGACCAGCTCCTGCATCGATTCCAGTTCCGTTGCGAAATAGCGCTTGAAATCAATCAGGTAGGCCAACTCGATCGGCTCGAAGGACAGAGTGCCACTGCACATGAGGGCCGTGATGACGGCGCGGCGGACAAGATCATCGCGCGACAGGGACAAACCGCGAACCACAGGCAACTTGCCATGATCGATCAAATCGTAGTAGTCCTCCAGGGACTTGGCATTCTGGCTGTAACTCGCACCCACACGGCCTATGGCCGAAACTCCGAGGGCAATCAAATCGCAGTCGGGCTGGGTGCTGTAGCCCTGAAAGTTCCGGTGCAATCGGCCTTGCCGTTTGGCCACGGCCAATGAATCATCGGGCAGCGCAAAGTGATCCATGCCCACGTAGACGTAGCCGGCAGCCGACAAAGCATCTAGCGACCGGGTCAACATGGCTATCTTTTCAGAGGCGGGTGGAAGATCCACCGGCTCGATGCGACGCTGCGGCTTGAAGCGCTCCGGCAAATGCGCATAGGCATACAGGGCAATACGGTCAGGGCGCAAGCGAGAAATTTGCTCCAATGTGCGGTCAAAAGAATCAGGGGTTTGCTTGGGCACCCCGTAGATCAGATCGACGTTGATGGACTCAAAGTGCTTTTGTCTTGCAGCCTCCACCAGCGAGAATACCTGGGAAGAAGGCTGTATACGGTGAACAGCTTTTTGCACTTCGGGGTCAAAGT
>JBJOJH010000132.1:0-8465 GCA_046046715.1 Pseudomonadota bacterium
CAAAGAGGGTCATGAGCAGCCTTGTTGCGAGTGAGATGGAAAGACGGGGAAGGCCATGTCAGTCCAGGCCCGAAAGCGCCATGGACAGGTCGTTGATCGGCATGGGGCGGTCGAAGGCCAGGTTTTCTTCAACATGAAGCAAGTGTTCTGCCATCAGTTGCACCGCGCGTGCCTCATCCTTGGCGGCAAGCGCCTGCACGATGTCGGCGTGCTCTTCGACCGAATGCTGCGCCGCCTTGGTACTTTGGTACATCAAGGTGATGAGCGCGCAGCGCGAGATCAGCTGGCTCAGCATCTGGGCCAGCACATCGTTGCCCATCAGTTCGGCCATGCGCACATGAAAGTCACCCAGCAGCTCGGTGCGACCCGAGGCGTCCGTGCTCTCGACGGCCGATTTTTCCTGCGCGATATGACTTTTGAGCGATTTGATCTGTGCCGTGCTCACTTGTCGTACAAAGGCACGCGTCATTTCGACTTCGAGCATGCGGCGCACCGCAAAGACCTGGCGTGCCTCCTTCA
Organism: Pseudomonadota bacterium; assembly: GCA_046046715.1. Taxonomy (GTDB): domain Bacteria; phylum Pseudomonadota; class Gammaproteobacteria; order Burkholderiales; family Burkholderiaceae_C; genus JBEEJZ01. Next base: position 520 of record JBJOJH010000132.1, read on the forward strand.
CTGAAGGTGCGGCGACAAAGGCACCGCGGGCGGGCTCCAGGCGAACCAGTTGGTGTTGAGAGAGTTTCAGCAGGGCCTGCCGCACCAGGGTGCGCGAAACGCCAAAGTGATCGGCCAACTTTTGCTCGGCGAGCTTGGCGCCCGGCTGCAGGCGATGGTCTACGATGGCCTTGGTCAAGGCCTGGACGATGCGGTGTGTGGTGGAGGACTCCATGACTTCATCATACTGCCAAACACAAAAAGTGTATACACTTTGCGTTGTGCCACGCATTGTTGGGCGCAAATATTTAAAACTCAGGAGTTCACATGGGCCTCAGCACACACGTACTCGACACCATGCATGGTTGCCCCGCCGCAGGCATGTCTGTAGCGCTGTACACCACCCAGGGCGATGAAGCAACACTGGTCAAGCGCTTCACCTTGAATGCAGATGGCCGTAATCCTGACGGCATGCTGTACGACCACGCATCGCTCAAGACGGGTACCTACCGGCTGGTGTTTGATGTGGAAGGGTACTTTCGGCAGAGGGGCGTGGCCTTGCCCCAGCCCAATTTTCTGAACAAGGTTAGCCTGGACTTTGGCGTTGCCCATGCAGACCAGCACTACCACGTTCCCCTGTTGGTGAGCCCCTGGAGTTACTCCACCTACCGCGGCTCCTAAGGCACAGCCTGAGTTACATCTGGCCTTCGGTCAGTGTGTCGAGCTGAAAGAGTCCGCTTTTGTGCCACAACCAGGTGTCGGTGTAAGTCACACGGCCCATGCTTGCCGGCACAGGAAACGGCGCCGCTGAGCGCACCGTGCGCTCGATTTCGGCCATCACCTCGGGAGCGTGGCGTGGCGCGCGCATCCAGCTCACATCCAGCACGCGCCCCCGGTCATCCACCTCGACCTGCAACACGCCGACGGCGTAGAGCAGTGGGGGCATCTTGCCGCGATAAATGCGTGAGGTGTTCAGGCCATAGAGGTGGCCAGCAGCATCCTGCCGGTAGGCACGAGGCGTGGTGGCTACAGATATTTTCCCTGTTGGTGCCTCTACTGCCGGTGCAGGCTCAGGCATGTGTTCAGGCTTCTGCGGTGCTGGCTGAGGAACTGGGGCCGGTGGCTGCACCGTGGGCACCACACCGCAGCCAGCCAGCAACAAAGACAGGGCCCATGCGCTGGCCCAGCCTTTTTTGAAACCCGAGATCTGCTTGTTCATGCGTGTCTCCATTTTTTCAGGGTATTTCGCAGTCAGGGGCATACTGTGCCACTTTCCGATCTTTTCAGCATCTTTGGGCTAGCGCGCTGTTGGTAACAAAGGTGTCTTCTTGTCATCTCATGGATTCAATTGAGGTAATGCTGCGTCGCCTGGCCCATGAACCCGCGGTGTTGGTGCGGGTGCATGCGACGCGCGGTTCGGTGCCACGCGAGGTGGGGGCCTGGATAGCGGTTTTCGCAGATGACACTCTGGGCAGTGTGGGGGGTGGTCATCTGGAACTGCAGGCCACCCGGATCGCGCGCGCCCACCTCGACGATCCCGGCGCTCTGCCCGAGTTCCAGCGTTATGCGCTTGGCCCCAGCCTGGGGCAATGCTGTGGTGGCGATGTGCAGTTGCGGTTTGAACATCTCACTGCTGCCGATGTGGCCAGGCTTGCCGATCGATTGAGCCAGGCTCATGCACCAGTAGCCCTGTTTGGTGGCGGCCATGTGGGTCGGGCTCTGGTGAGGGTGCTGGGCACCTTGCCACTACAGATTCACTGGATAGACAGCCGAGACGAAGTCTTCCCAACCGATGTTCCAGCGCACGTGGTGTGCGACAACGTGGACCCGGTGCAATCCGCTGTTGCGAGACTGGCACCCGGGGCCTGCGTGCTGATCATGAGTTTTAGCCACGCCGAAGACCTGGAACTGGTGGCGGCATGCCTCTTGCGGCAGCGTCAGCACGCGGATTTGCGCTACATCGGCCTGATCGGCAGCCGCACCAAATGGGCGCGCTTTCGTGCCCGATTGCGCGAGCGTGGTTACACCGAGGAAGAGCTTGACGCAGTCACCAGCCCTATCGGCGTGCCTGGCATCTCGGGCAAGCAGCCCGAAGTCATTGCTGTCGCGGTAGCGGCCCAGATATTGCAGTGCCTGAGTGCCTACGCTTCGGGGTAGGCCTGTGGTGTCGGCGCATGGGTCCAGACAAAAATTGCGAATGGAATTGTCCTTTGTTCAAAAACTGTATACACTTTTGCTGCAAGGTCGCAGCGGAGCAAATGGGGTGCACAGCCCCGGCGGGGGTTGAAACCCCGTGTTCGCGGCCCACGCCTGCTCAGAGCGCCCGCAGTGGTGAGCAGGCTTTTGGACAAGAACGTGTGCTTCACGTTCGATAAGGTTGAGAGACATGGAAAGCTATCTCCTTGATTGGGCCAATCTGCTGCTGCGTTGGGTGCACGTCATCACCGCAATCGCCTGGATAGGCTCTTCCTTTTATTTCGTGTTTTTGGACAGCAGCCTCACGTCGCCCGAGGACGAAGACCTTAAGAAGCAGGGCGTTAGCGGTGAGTTGTGGGCCGTGCACGGCGGCGGCTTCTACCATCCGGTCAAGTTCAATGTCTCGCCGCCCAAGCTGCCCGGGCACCTGCATTGGTTCTATTGGGAGAGCTACAGCACCTGGCTGTCAGGTTTCAGCCTCTTCACCGTGTCGTATCTCTGGAGCGCCAGCACCTACCTGATCGACAAGGCCCGCATGGACTGGGCGCCTGCCGAGGCCATTGCCGTGGCATTGGCGTTTTTGGTCGTGTTCTGGCTGCTGTACGACGGCATTTGCCGCGTGTTTGGCAAGCGCGAGAACGGTGATGCCCTGGTGGGGGCCCTGGTCTTTGTGCTGGTCTGCGTGGCTTCTTACCTGGCCTGCCACTGGTTTGCCGGTCGGGCCGCCTTCTTGCTGGTGGGCGCCATGATGGCCACATCCATGAGCGCCAATGTGTTCTTCTGGATCATTCCTGGTCAGAAAACGGTGGTGGCCTCCATCAAGGCGGGCGAACCAGTGGACCCTATCCACGGCAAGCGCGGCAAGCAGCGTAGCGTGCACAACACCTACTTCACCTTACCCGTGCTCTTTGCCATGCTGAGCGGTCACTACAGCTTCACCTACACGCACCCGCAAAACTGGCTGGTGCTGATCTTGATGATGTTTGCCGGTGCGGCCATTCGCCAGTTCTTCGTGATGCGCCACGGTTACAAACTCGGCCGCAACCCCAACCCACTGCCCTATGCCCTGGCCGGACTGTTTGCCATCGTCGCCACCATCGTCTGGCTGAAGCCAGCTGACCAGCCCAAGGCTGCAGCCGCCCAGGAGGTGTCATTTGCCTCGGTTCAAAAGGTGCTGGAACAGCGCTGCTACATGTGCCACGGCGCAGAGGTGCAGATGAAAAATGTGCGCCTGGATTCCCCTGAAGGCGTCAAGCAGCACGCCCAGAACATCTACCAGCAGGTGGTCGTGACCAAGCTCATGCCCATGAACAACGCCACCGGGCTGACCGATGCCGAGCGCGAGCTGATAAGTGCCTGGTTCGCTCAGGGTGCAAAAACGCCCTGAGTCGTCTTGGGGCGATAGCCTGATCGCACCCTGATGGGCTGAGATCAGGCTGCGCTTGCCAATTCCAAGGCCAGCCGGTTGTGCTTTTCCAGCAGTGGTTCCAAATCCACAGTCGCTAATTGCCCCTGGCGGACCACCACTTTGCCATTGACCACCGTGTAGGCCGCTTGCGGGCTGGCGCACAGCAGCAGGCTGGCCAAGGGGTCGTGCACGGCACCGCCGGCAAAGGCCACGGTGTCGAGGTCAAACAACACCAAATCGGCACACATGCCCGGTGCCAGGTAGCCGATGTCGCGGCGGCCCAGCACTTCGGCGCCGCCACGGGTGGCCACGCGCAGCGCATCACGTGCGGTCATTTCCAGGGGCGCGGTGTCGCAGCCAAACACGGTTTGCCCTTGCGCGTTGATGCTGGGGGCCTCGAGTGATTTGCGCAAACGTGCTAGCAGCAGGGCCTGGCGTGCCTCGTTCACCATGTGCGCGGCGTCGTTGCTGGCGCTGCCGTCCACACCCAACCCTACCGGCACACCGGCGTCGATCATTTTGCGGATGGGTGCAATGCCACTGGCCAGGCGCATATTGCTGCAGGGGCAGTGGGCCACTCCGGTGCGCGTGGCCGCAAACAGGCTGATGCCTTCGTCATCCAGCTTCACACAGTGCGCATGCCAGACGTCGTGCCCCAGCCAGCCCAGGTCTTGTGCGTACTCGGCAGGGGTGCAGTTGAATTTTTCGCGCGAGTAGGCAATGTCGTGATCGTTTTCAGCCAGGTGCGTGTGCAGCCGGGCACCAAAATGGCGCGCCAACAAGGCCGATTCACGCATCAGGTCTCGGCTGACGCTGAAAGGCGAGCAGGGTGCCACGGCCACGTTGACCATGGCGCCGAAAGACGCATCGTGATAAGTCTCGATCAGCCGTTGGGTGTCTTTCAGAATGAAGTCCTCGCGTTCGACCACACGGTCAGGGGGCAAGCCCCCCTGGCTTTGGCCCACGCTCATGCTGCCGCGCGTGGCCACAAAACGCATGCCGATGGCCTGTGCCGCCTCGATGCTGTCGTCCAGTCGCACGCCATTGGGGTAGATGTAGAGATGGTCGCTGCTGGTGGTGCAGCCGCTCATCAACAGCTCGGCCATGGCGACCTGGGTGGAGACACTTACCATCTCGGGTGTGAGGCCCGCCCAAATGGGGTACAGCCCTCTGAGCCAGCCAAACAATTCGGCGTTTTGAACCGCCGGAATCGACCGGGTGAGCGACTGGTACATGTGATGGTGGGTGTTGACCAGCCCCGGTGTGACCAGATGGCCGCGAGCATCAATCACCTCGTCTGCCGTCTGGGGCAGCTCAGTGGCAGGGCCGATGGCCTCGATCAGATTGTCACGAATGAAGACGGAGGCGTTGCGCAGTTCCCTGGACTGGTCGTCCTGGGTGGCAATGCAAGTGGCGTTTTTGATGAGCAGGGTAGGCATGGCAGCTTTATAACCGCAGCGGTTTTGACTTAGCTCAAGACGCAGGCGCCGCTGTACGGGCACATTAGCGCCATGTTGCCTGATCTACTCTTGGATGCCTGTGCCGACAGCCGAACCCTGGCTGCGGGCACGGTGTTGCTGCGTCGGGGGGAGTCGCCCGAGCATCCGCTGTACCTGGCCCAGGGCCAGGTTCGCATGGGCGTGGTGAATGGCGACCAGATGGTGCATTTGTTGGGTGTTGTCCAAGGTCCTTTCTGGCTGGACGCCACCGAGGTCATGCTGGGCCTGCCGCATGTGATGGATGTGGTGGCAGATACTGATGTGGTCGTCAATTCGGTGCCCGCACAGCGCTTTCAGGCCAGTTTGTCGGCCTTGCCCGCTACCGTGTGCACCATGATGCGCGATATTGCCAGGGCCCACCGTCAACAGTCTGAATTGGCCGTGAGTCGTCTGGTCAAGGACGCCGAGGCGCGCTGTGCCGAATGGTTATTGCGCAGCGCCGAGCCGTCCATGCAGGGCGGGCTGGCGGTGATGTGGCGTGAGCACAAGCGCATGGTGGCGCACCAGCTGGGCATCGCGCCAGAAACCTTGTCACGGGTGCTGCGCCATTTGCGCGAGCAGCAATTGGTCAGCGGCACTGGCCGGGTGCTGCGTTTGCTGGACCCAACACGCCTGCGGGACCTGGCCAACGCTGGCATGGCAGCGGGCTGAGTTCAGGCCAGCGTTCCTAGCGCTCGCAGCACGTTTTCGGCTGTAGCGGGTGCTGTGAGCGCCACTGGCTGCTGATCGTCCCGTGCGGCGGCGACCGCGTTGCGCAGGGCTTCATACACGCTGATGCCCAGCATGAAAGGCGGCTCACCCACGGCCTTGCTACCCCCCACGTTGTCCTCGCGGTTGGGCTCTGGCCACAAATCGACCTTGAAATGCGCAGGTATGTCCCCGGTGGCCGGAATCTTGTAGGTGCTGGGCGCGTGGGTCGCTAGGTGCCCTTTCTCGTTCCAGACCAGTTGTTCGGTAGTGAGCCACCCCATGCCCTGCACAAAGCCGCCCTCGATCTGGCCGATGTCCAGCGCAGGATTGATGGACCTGCCCACATCGTGCAAGATGTCCACTTTCAGCACCCGGCTCTCGCCGGTGAGGATGTCGATGGCCACTTCGGTGCAGGCCGCACCGTAGGCGAAGTAGTAGAAGGGACGACCGGTAAGCGTGGTCTTGTCGTAATGGATTTTGGGCGTACGATAAAAGCCGTCGCTCCACAACTGGATGCGGTTCGCGTAGGCCAGCTTGACCACCTCATCAAAGCTGCGCTGACCCTTGGGCGAGATCACCCGCCCCCCTTCAAACACCACGGCGCCTGCGCCGCAGCCATCCAGTCCACTCACAAAGCCGGCCAGGTTGTCGCGCACATTGCGCGCCGCGAACTGTGCGGCCCGGCCGTTCAGATCCGTACCGGCAGATGCCGCCGTGGCCGATGCGTTGGGGATCTTGCTGGTGTCGCTGGCCGTAGACAGAACGCGTTCAAACGGCACGCCCAGCTCGTCGGCCACGATCTGTGCGATCTTGGTGTTCAGGCCCTGACCCATTTCGGTGCCGCCGTGGTTCACCTGCACGCTACCGTCGGTGTACACATGCACCAGCGCACCGGCCTGATTGAACAAGGTGGCGGTGAAGGAGATGCCAAACTTCACCGGCGTGAGGGCGAGACCGCGTTTGATGACCGGGCTGCTGCCGTTCCAGGCAGCGATCTGCGCCTGCCTCTGGCGGTAGTCTGAGGTGCTTTCCAGGGTCTGCAACAGGGGCGCCAGGATGTTGTCTTCCACCTTCATCTGGTAGTGGGTGACGTTGCGCTCGTCCACGCCGTAAAGGTTGCGGTGGCGCACATCCAGCGCGTCCAGTCCCAGGTGCCGGGCGATGTCACCCATGATGGCCTCAATCACGATCACCCCCTGCGGACCGCCAAAGCCGCGAAAAGCGGTGTGACTCTGGGTGTTGAGCTTGCAGCGGTAAGACGCAATCGACACGTCTTCCAAAAAGTAGGCGTTGTCGGCATGGAAGATGGCACGGTCTGCCACCGGGCCGGATAAATCGGCGCTGAAGCCACAGTGGGCTGCCATGGTGAGTTTGAGCCCTTGCAGGCGGCCGGAGTCGTCAAAACCCACCGTGTAGCTGTAGCTGAAGGGGTGGCGCTTGCCGGTGATCATGAAATCATCGTCACGGTCCAGTCTCAGTTTCACCGGGCATTTGAACTTGTGGGCTGCAATGGCCGCCCAAACCGCCACATGGCCGGCCTGGGTTTCCTTGCCGCCAAAGCCGCCCCCCATGCGCCGGCATTCCACCCGCACCGCGTGGTTGGCCAGGCCCAGGGCGTGGCTGACCCAGTGCTGTACCTCGCCGGGGTGCTGGGTGCTGGTGTGAATGAGCCACTGCTGCTGCTCCTGAGGCAAGGCGTAAGCCACCTGGCCTTCCAGGTAAAAGTGTTCCTGCCCGCCCACTTCCAGCGTGCCGCTCAGGGTGTGTGGGGCCAGGGCCAGGGCCGCTTCGGCATTGCCCCGGTTCACAAAAACGGGGGGCAGGACGTAGCTTTCTGCCTTGAGTGCTTCTTGCACCGACAGGATGGCGGGCAGGGCGTCGATATCGAGTCGGACCTTGCGGGCAGCGCGCCGGGCTTGCAAGGCTGTGTCTGCCACCACCAAGCCCACGACCTGTCCGACGTGGTGGACGCTGTCTTTGGCAAAAATGGGTTCGTCACCCGCAAACGAGGCCAGCATGGCATGGCCGGGAATGTCCGCCGCCAGCACCAACCCGCGCACGCCGGCCATGGCCCGGGCCGCGCTGGCATCCACCCCGCGTAAATGACCGTGGGCCACGTTCGACAAAATGGGCGCCGCATGCAGCGTGCCGCGCACCTCGGGGATGTCGTCGAT
>JBJOJH010000133.1:0-3207 GCA_046046715.1 Pseudomonadota bacterium
GGCATGCGCACGTCCAGCAGCAGGCAACTGGGCTGGCTGAGCTGAAACCCGGGCTCCAGCAGAGACCAGAAAGCATCAGCTCCGTCGAACTGCTCGCTGCTCAGGCGGCGCGAACGCAACAGCCAAGCCAGCGCATCGCGCACACTGGCGTCGTCATCCACGATAAAAATGCAGGCGTCTTTGATGGGTTGCATGAGCTCATCTTATGCCAGCGGTGCCGCCGGCAAACTGAAGGTGAACACGGTACCGCGCGGCGAGTTGGAGGCATATTCCAGGGTGCCGCCATGCTGCTCGACGACGGTGCGGCACAGGCTCAGACCCAGGCCCATGCCCTCGGCCTTGGTGGTGAAAAACGGCGTGTACAGCTGCTGCTGCACCGACTCGGAAATGCCTGGTCCACGGTCCGCCACCGAAAACTGCACCCTGGGTTCAGTCCCTTCGTCGGGAGCCCGCGCCACGCTCAGGGTCAACACCCGTGCATCGTCGCTGACCTGTTCCATGGCCTGCATGGCATTGCGCGCCAGGTTCAAGATCACTTGTTCCACCATGGTCTTGTCGCACAGCACCGCTGGTATATCGGGGGCCAGCACTGTCTGCACTTGCACGCCCAGCTTGCGAGCCTGCAGGCTGACCAGCGGCAAGATGGCATCCAGCAAGGCCTGCGCCGTAACCGGCAGGCGCGCCTGCTCTCGGCGGCGCACAAAGTCGTGCACGCTCTTGATCACCCGGCCAGCGCGCTCGGCCTGTTCGGCAATGCGCTGCAAAGGCAGGGCCAGATCGGCCTTGAGGCTGTCCACGTTGGTAGCGGGATCCTGCAGCAAATTGACCGACCCGATGGCGTAGCTGGAAATGGCGGCCAGGGGCTGATTGAGCTCATGACTGAGCAGCGAAGCCATCTCCCCCACCATGGCCAGTCGTGCCGTCGCCTGCAGTCGCTCGTGGCTGGTGCGCGACAGTTCTTGCACCCGACGCTGCTCACTGATGTCGACAAAGGCACTCATCCAGCCCGTTTGAACGCCCTGAGCATTGATGAGCGGGGCCTCGATGATGAGCACCGGAAAGCGGGTGCCGTCCTTGCGCATGAAGACGGACTCGTAGCCTTCGCGCGGCGGCACATTGCCCGCGAGCCGAATCGCCTGGCGTTGCTGGTATTCATCCACCAGTTCAGGAGGCCAGTAAGGCGCGGGCATGCTGTGGCCCAGCAGTTCGGCCGCCTCAAAGCCCACCATCTCGCAAAAGGCCGGGTTGACATAGGTGATGCGCCCACGCAGGTCGCGGGCGCGCAGGCCGGTGACCAGCGAGTCCTCCATGGCCTTGCGAAAAGCCAGTGCATCGCCCAGGTCCCGTTCGGCCCGCTGACGATGGCGCATGTCGTTGGCCAACAAGGCCAGGATCGACATCAGGGCCAACGTCATGGCGGCCACCAGTGCGGTGAGCACATTGGGAAACAGATCGGGGGCCTGACGCCAGCTGTTGAGCCTGAGCACCAGGGTGGTGCCACCCGGCAAGTCCAGCAACTGCTGCGCGACAAACACGCGGCTGCCACGGCGCTGAGTCCCCCACACGGCCAGGCGGGTACCGTCGCCTTCGGTGAGCGACACCTCGTGAGTGCGTAAGGGTTGGCGAGTCGCCAGCTCGTCCAGCAGGCCCTGCAAGGAGTAGGTGGCCACCAGAAAGCCCACGCGACGGCCACTGCTGACCAAGGGCAGGCACATCTCCATCAGCTCCACGCCCATGCCGTTGTTGGTGGGCAAAAAGTAGCTGGGTGCATAGGCCGGACCGCTCAAGCGCTGAGCGGCCACACAGGCCTGCTGCACATCCGACTGAGCGCTGTCGCGCCCCATGCGTTCAAACAAATCCGCTTGGAATGGTGTGTCGACCAGGGAGCGGATGCCCAGGCTGTCATCGCGCCACTCCAGCCGGACCAGCTCGCGGTGTTCACGCAAGATGGAGGCGGCGTCAATCGTCCAGGCATTCGGGCTGGGGTCGTTGATTTGCAAGGTCTGCAGGCTTTGCAGGTTGCGCGACATGCCGCTGCGCAACTCGCCCACGGCCTCGGTGGCGTCGATTTCCAGCTGCCCCTGCACCCGCTCGGCCTCGTAGCGCCCAGCCAGCCAGATCAGCGTGCCCAGCAACACGGCCACCAGCAGCACCAGCACCGCCCAGAGCAACCAGCGTGGGCGACCCGGTGCCAAGCGTTCCAGGCCGGTGGCGGAAGCTGGGCTCAAGGGCATCTCAGTCCACCCGTGTGACCTTGGGGTTGGCCCAGGTGCCATCGACAGTGAACTCTTGCGTGACCGCCTCCATCAGTGGCTTGCGCAGGATGTACTGGGCCACAAAGGTACTCAGGGCCACCGCGGGATTGAAGGCAGACGCCAGCAGGGAGGCTGTGCCCGCGTTCAACTCTGGCACCACCAGCACACGCAGGTTTTGCGTTTCGCGAGCAATGTCGGCGCGACCCTCCATCATCACGGCCGCATTCACGCCCTTCATTTGCAGGTTGCTGGTGCTGGCCATGCCCGCGTCGATGCCGATGTCGCCACGCAGGCTGTCAAACGCAAAGCCATCGCTGAACACATCCCGGAAATCGAGCAGCAAACGCCGTGGCAGTGACTGCAGACTCAACACGCCCAGCAGCTTGGCCAGACCGGGGTCGGCCTTCAAAAACTGGCCCGATTCGATCGCCACATTGAACTTGCCACCCATGCTGGGGTAGTCGGGCGACAAGGGTGAGCCCATCCAGGTGATCTGGCCCTGCATCTTGCCCTGGCCCCGGCGCACCACGTCCTTCATGCCCATACGGGCCAGCAACAGGCCCGAGTCGGCGATGTCCAACTTGAAGTCCATCACCGTTTTGCGGCGTTCATTCGTCGTTTTGGTCGGTGCTTTTTGCGCGGCCACTGCGACCCAATTCCCGGTAGCGGCAAATTTGGCCTCGGGCACGGTGATGTTGAACTTGTTCAGGCGCCACTCACGCGGCTCATTGCCGGTGCCACCGCGGTTGACGGCCTCGATCTCCACCCGACCCAGGCGCTTGCCCCGCAATTCGAAGTCATCCACCGCAATGTCCAGTGCAGGCACGCTGGCGGGTTGCTCGTCCAGCAGGGACTCGAAATCGCTCACCGCGCTGGGCTCGAGCGTCAGACGGGCCAGTCGGGCGTACACCCGACCCGGATTGCCTGCCGAGCCTTGCCGGTATTCGGCATA
>JBJOJH010000134.1:0-2747 GCA_046046715.1 Pseudomonadota bacterium
GTGGCCACAAGGCGACAGCAGCCATCAGCACAATCATCGGGGTCAAAAACAGCCAGGCTGTACGGGTGCGGGTGTTCATAACGACATCTCTCAAGGAATGAAAAGGGCGGATGAGTCCGTAGGTTCTCAACCGCCCCGTGTTTGAAGCCAGCCTTCTTGAGAAGCTGGCCCACTCAAGAATCAACCCTTGGTGCGGGTGATTTGCTTGAGCTTGCCTTCCAGCTTCTTGACTGCAGCAGCGCCCTTGGTCTTCCCAGACAGCACTTCGTGGGTGGCGTCCCAGAAAGCGTTGGAGACTTCTGGGTACTTCAGGCCGGTCACGGTTGCTGGGCGAGCCACAGCGCTGGTGAACACGTCATACAAGTCGCCCATGAAGGGGTTGGCAGCCAACACATCCTTGTCCTTGTACAGGGACGGGATGGTGGGGTTGTAAGAGCCGTTGATGGCGCGGTCTTTCTGCACTTCCGGGCTGGTCATGTACATGGCCAGGTCGGCGGCTTCCTTTTCGACCTTGGAGTACTTGCTCACGGCCAGTTGCCAGCCACCCAGTGTGGCTGCGTTCTTGCCATTTGCGCCACCCTTGGGCAGTGCAGCAACGCCGATCTTGCCCTTGATGGGGCTGTCGTCCTTGTTGCCCAAAGACCAGGCGTAAGGCCAGTTGCGCATGAAAGCTGCGTTGCCAGCTTGCCACACGCCACGGGCGTCTTCTTCACCGTAGTTCAGCACGCCCTGGGGTGCGATCTTGCCAATCCAGGAAGCAGCGGTGTCCAGGGCCTTGGCAGCGTTGGCGTTGTTGATGGAGATCTTGCCGTCGCTTTCAATGATGGAGCCGCCGCCGTAGCTGTACACCCACTCCAGAGCGTCGCAGGTCAGGCCTTCGTAGGCTTTGGCCTGAAACACGAAGCCCTGGAAGTCCTTGTTGCCGGCAGAGCGTTCACCGTCTTGAATCTTGGCGGCTGCAGCAGCCAGGTCTTCCCACGTTCCGGGGGCCTTCAGGTTGTACTTGGCAACCAGGTCTTTACGGTAGAACAGCAAGCCGGCATCGGTGAACCAGGGCATGCCCAGCAGCTTCCCACCCACGGTGTTGTTCGCAACGATGGCGGGGAAATGGTTTTTCTCGGCGCCTTTGGAGTACTTTTTCAGGTCAACCAGGTGATCCTTGATCACACCAGGCCACACCACGTCAATCATCATGACATCCACGTCGGTGGACTTGGCGGCGAACAACTGACGGTACAGAGCCAGGCTGTCGGTCGTGTTGTTGGGCGGGGAAAACATCTTCACGGTGTTGCCGGTTTTGGCAGCCCATGCGTCAGCGTGCTTTTTGCAGGTTTCGTAGTCCTGGCCGCTGGTACCGCAGGAAATGGTCACGGATGCGGCTTGCACAGCCGTCATCGCGAAGGGCACAGCCATGGCCAACAGGGCGGCCTTAAAGGTAATTTTCATGAAGGAGTTCTCCAGCTAGGTTCAGTTTGAAATACGCGGTCTGTGCTTGGCGCCTGAACGTCTCGGGGGAAGAATTCCCCTTCAGGCGCTCGCTTCAAGCTGACTGCGAACCGAATTTCACCAAAATTGCAAACGATTGCATACTAGGGAAAACCCGTAACTCAAGAAAATATTTTGCGCCTAAAGATGTAATTTTGTTACCGACGTCGTCGTCGGCCTTGCGACGCCACGGCTTCACAGCCGCATGCTGCTGTCACGCTGGATGAGCTGGGCCGGCAGCACCACGGCACCGGGGTGTTCCTCTGCCAGCAGCTCGAACAACATGCGCACCATGGTGCTTGCTGCGAGCTCGGTGGGTTGTCGCACAGAGGTGATAGACGGATGCAGGTGGGCCGACATGGCCACATCGTCGTAACCCACCACCTTGACATCGCGCGGTACCTGCATGCCACGCTCGCTCACTGCTGCAATCACCGACATGGCCGCCACGTCACTGGTCGCAAAAACGCCATCGAAGCGGATGCCTTGCGCGACCCAGTCGCCAATGGCTCGTCGTAGCTCACTGTCCTGGAACAGTATCGGCTTGTAAATCAACGGGTCGGGCCGCAGACCCCGCTCAGCCAGTGCACGGGCGTAGCCGTCGTGGCGCAGCATGACTTCGGGGTGGGTCACATCACCCAAAAACGCAATTTCCTGGCAACCCTGCTCCAGCAAATGGCGCGTGGCAAGGTAGCCGCCTTGCTCGTTGTCGCCGCCCACAATGGCGTAGCGCGTGTCGGGCAGGCCAGCACCCCACACCACCATCGGGATGCCCCGGCTGGCCAGCTCATTGAGGTAGTCATGACAGGTCATTTGCCCCACCACCAACAGCCCGGCGACCTGTCCGCTTTCCACCAGCGTTGCAAGCATGTGCTGACGTTCGACCGTGACCCGGCTCAACAGCAGACTCATGCCGCGCTGGTCCAGTTCGTCAGCGATGTGGCCCACCAGGCTGAGGATGAAGGGGTCTGAAATCATTTGCAGGCTGTCGCCCATGACGGCGACTGCCACGGTTTGCACATCACGCTTGCGCAGATTGGCCGCGCCGACGTTGATCTGGTAGTTCATGGAACGCGCCAGTTCAGCAATGCGCTCCCGCGTCTCGGGCCTGATCAACGGGTTGCCACTGAGTGCCCGCGATACCGTCGATGTGGACACCCCTGCCAGCCGCGCAATGTCGGCCATCAGCATGCGCTTGTCACGAGGGCTGACCATTGGCGACGACGGTGCCTTGCCTGGGGGCGTTGTGGATGGACTAGCGG
>JBJOJH010000135.1:0-4317 GCA_046046715.1 Pseudomonadota bacterium
ACCTGATCCCCCGCATAATCCCGGCGCATGAGTGGGCCAGCATGGAGCGTGGGCTGGTGCAGCGTGTCACTGCCCTGAACCGCTTCATCCACGATGTGTATCACGACCAGGACATCATCCGTGCCGGCGTGGTGCCCCGCGAGCAAATCACCAACAACGCACAATTCAGCCCGGAGATGATGGGTGTGGATGTTCCCAACCAGGTGTATTCGCATATCTCGGGCATCGACATCGTGCGTGCGCCCAACGCAGCGGGGGAGGGCGAGTACTACGTGCTCGAAGACAACCTGCGCGTGCCCAGCGGCGTGAGCTACATGTTGGAAGACCGCAAGATGATGATGCGGTTGTTCCCCGACCTGTTCAGCGCGCACCGCGTCGCGCCCGTGGCCCACTATCCCGACCTGCTGCTGGAAACCCTACGCAACAGCAGCCCGGCCACCACGGCCGAGCCCACGGTGGTGGTGCTGACCCCGGGCATGTACAACAGCGCCTACTTTGAACATGCCTTCCTGGCGCAGCAAATGGGTGTGGAGCTGGTGGAGGGGCAAGACCTTTTCGTCAAGGACAACTTCGTTTACATGCGCACCACCCGTGGTCCGCGCCGCGTGGATGTGATCTACCGCCGGGTGGACGACGATTTTCTGGATCCCAAGGTGTTCCGTCCCAACTCCACCCTGGGCTGCGCTGGCCTTGTCGACGCCTACCGAGCTGGCCATGTGACCATCTGCAACGCTGTGGGTACCGGTGTGGCCGACGACAAATCCATCTACGCCTATGTGCCCAAGATGATCGAGTTCTACCTGGGTGAAAAACCTATTTTGAACAACGTGCCCACTTACATGTGCCGCAACCCGGACGATCTGGCTTACACCCTGGCCAACTTGAAGGACCTGGTGGTGAAAGAGGTGCACGGTGCCGGTGGCTACGGCATGCTGGTTGGGCCGGCCGCCACCAAGGCCGAGATCGAGAACTTCCGGCAGGCGATTCTGGCTAACCCCACGGGCTATATCGCCCAGCCCACGCTCAGCCTGTCGAGCTGCCCCACTTTTGTGGACAGCGGCATTGCCCCACGGCATATTGACCTGCGGCCCTATGTGCTCAGCGGCAAAACCGTACAACTGGTGCCCGGTGGTCTGACCCGTGTGGCGCTCAAAGAAGGCTCGCTGGTGGTGAATTCCTCCCAGGGCGGCGGCACCAAAGACACCTGGATTCTGGAAGCCTGAAACGTCTTGAAGCCAGCAGATGCTGCAACGCCATCGACACGATTAAAAATTGAAGGAAAGACGTATGCTGAGCCGTACCGCCGACCACCTGTTCTGGATGTCCCGCTACACCGAGCGGGCCGAGAACACCGCCCGCATGCTCGATGTCAATTACCAGACATCCCTGCTGCCCCAGTCCGATGCCGTGGCCCAGCTGGGCTGGCAGGGTTTGCTCAGCATCAGCGAGCTGCTTCCTGCCTACAGCAAGCTGCATTCAACGGTGAACGCCCGTGATGTGATGAATTTCATGGTCAAGGACGAAAGCAATCCGTCCAGCATCATCTCCTGCCTGAGCGCTGCGCGCGAGAACGCACGGGCCGTTCGCGGCACCCTCACCACCGAGGTGTGGGAAACCCAGAACCAGACCTGGCTCGAAGTCAAACGCATGATCAAGTCAGGCGAATTTGAACGTGATCCCGGCCAGTTTTTCGAGTGGGTGAAGTTCCGCTCGCATCTCTCGCGCGGTGTGACCGTGGGCACCATGCTGATGGATGAGGCCTTGTACTTCATGCGCCTGGGCACGTTTTTGGAGCGTGCTGACAACACGGCGCGCCTGGTGGACGTCAAGTTTCACGCCGTGCAAAGCGACTTTTTTGGCGCGGCCAACGAGAAAGACCAGGAGTACGACTTCTACCACTGGAGCGCTATTCTGCGCAGCGTGTCTGGCTTCGAGATCTATCGTAAGGTGTACCGCGATGTCATCAAGCCCGAGCGCGTGGCCGAGCTGCTTATCTTGCGCCCCGACATGCCGCGGTCCCTGCATGCCAGCCTGAACGAGGTGGTCAGCAACCTGGCCATGGTGTCAGGGGAGGCGGTCGGGGAAACCCATCGCCGGGCCGGCAAGCTGTGCGCCGAGCTCAAATACGGCCGCATCGATGAGATTCTGGCGACCGGTCTGCACGCCTACCTCACCCAGTTTCTGGACCGTGTCAACGACCTGGGTGGCCACATCAGCCGCGAGTTTTTGGTGCCGGCCAGCGCCTGAGTCTGCACGACGCTCAGGGGCTTGCGGGCCTTCAGGTTCGCAGGCTGGCCTTCATCTGTTGCACAGAGTTTTGAATCTCTGCTGAGCGCAGGATGGTCGTCAGTCTGATGAGCTGGCTTGCTGGCCAGTAGCTGGCAAAGTGATAGAGCTCCGGTCCTCCCTCGTTCACGGGGTCAAAGCTGGACAGGTCTGCCCGTTGGCCCATCGCCAGTTGCTCGCCCAGCCTGGCACAAAGATAGCAAAGGGCCAAGCGTGTCTGGGCCTCGGGGCAGGGCGAGGGTGCCGGCTCAGTCAGCACCAAGTCAATGGCCCGCACGTCGGCCACCAGGCTGTCCGGCAAGGCCCACTCTTTCAAGACCAGTCCCCCAATTTCCGAAGCACCCAGGCCCAATGCCTTTTGCTCAGCCTGTGCTCTTTCCAATAGCCCCTGAGATGAAATGGCTCGCACCGTGGCCTCTGGCAGCAGGGATGCGGTGGCCAGGCGCCCAATGAAGGACAAGAGCACTTGGGTGACCAGGGTACCTTGGTCAGGCCATTGAAGCTTTTGCGCAACCTTCAGGCACAGCTCGCACGCAAACGCACTGGCGCACCAGATGTCGTCATAGATTTTTTTGAGTTCCGGGCTGCTGGTTTGAAACGAGGTCTCCATCATGTACTTCAGGCAAATGCTGCGTACTGAATTGAGGCCCAAAAAGATCATGGCCTGCCCGATGCTTGATACCGGGTTTTGCAGTCCGTAAAACGGCGTGTTCACGGTGGCTAGCACCTTGGCGGAGACCAGCGGTTCATCCATCACCAGGTCGCTCAATTCTGACGAGCTGGCCTTGGATAAATACTCCGCAGACACCAATTTTTGCAAGGATCTAGGTGGCCTGGGAATGTCCTGTAATTCGGCCATCAGGGTGTTTTTGTGGGCGGTCGTCAGTCGGTCTGCGCGCCTCAGCCTGAATGCGGCCAGCTCGGACGGCATGGCCTGAACAGGCACAGTAGCTGGCGCTGGGGCCGCTACGGGGTCTGACGCTGATGCCCACGCCCGCGCCCCCGCAAGTGCCCCCGCCTTCAAGGTGGGCGAAGTGCTTGGGTTGCCCGGCTGTATGGCAGGGCCCGATCGGCGTGCAGGCGGGTTGGATGCCGGGGCCGAGGTCCTGCGAGTGAACATCCATATCACCAGCGCGAGCGCCACCACGAGCACGACGCCCATCAAAATCGTCAACACTTTCTGAGTTTCCCTTTTAAACTGGTCCGATCCACACACCACCCCAGGCGAGCCCCATGCTTCTCAAACACACTGCCCAAGCGACCAGCTTGCTGTTACTGATGGCACTTGCGATCCCTGATGCGAGGGCGCAGTCTGGGCCAAACCAAACTGCAGTATGCCCTGCGGTACTCAGTCATACCTTCAAGCGATTACAAGATGAGGCTCCGCAAAACCTGTGCCAGTACACGGGCAAGGTGGTGCTGGTGGTGAATACGGCCAGTTACTGCGGTTTTACCGGTCAGTACGAGGGGCTGGAAGCCCTGTATGCAAAGTACCAACCCCGAGGCCTGGTCGTGTTGGGCTTTCCATCCAATGACTTTGGCAAGCAAGAGCCAGGCAGCAATAAGGAAATTGCCGACTTCTGTTTCAACACGTATGCCGTGAAGTTTCCGATGTTTTCCAAGACGGTGGTGTCTGGCGCAGAGCGAAGTCCGTTCTATGCCTCACTTGCCAAAGCAACCGGTGAATCACCTGCCTGGAATTTTCATAAATACCTGATCGACCGCAGTGGCAAGGTGGTCGGCAGTTTCAGAAGCAGCGTGTCCCCAGAAGCCAAGGCGCTGCAAAGCGCCATCGAAAAGCTACTCTGACCGTTATGCCGCGGCCCTTGGGCCGGTTGGGTGTTCGCCCAAGACTAGATGACCAAGGGTCGGTCTGTTGACGTATGGCTTGGCCTGCAAGGTCAATAAATCCACGGAATCAAGCGCTTGGATGCCTGCATGTAGGCGGCGTAGGCGGGGTATTTCTCACACATCCATCGCTCTTCCATATTCGCTTTGGTCAGCAATACCAAGCTTAGAAATACGAAAACG
>JBJOJH010000136.1:0-10010 GCA_046046715.1 Pseudomonadota bacterium
GGTAGTGGATGAACTCGAAAAACAGTTCTCCCGCCTCGACGAAGCCGTCGTCAACCTCCAGCGCGTCAATGCCAACCTCAAACGCTACAAAGCCTCCGTCCTCAAAGCCGCCGTCGAAGGCCGCCTCGTTGAAAGCGAAGCCAACCTGGCCCGCCGCGAAGGCCGCACCTACGAGACCGGTGAACAGCTTTTGCAGCGGATTCTTGAAGCGCGGCGGGCGAAATGGAATGGCAAGGGGAAGTACAAGGAACCGGAACCACCTGTGCTTGATGGCCTAAATATTTTGCCCGATGGGTGGGCGTATGCAACTGCGGAACAAATGTGCGAACAAATCGCAAGCGGTTCTACGCCTCCGCCCGAGGCAATGTTTTCCGGCGATGGCGATGTGCCGTTTCTCAAGGTTTACAACCTCACCTTCGACGGTTCGCTGGACTTCACTGTGAAGCCCACTTACGTCGCCGACGCAACGCATCAAGGCCTGCTTGCACGGTCTCGTTCAATCCCTGGCGATGTGCTTATGAATATCGTCGGGCCACCGCTTGGCAAGGTATCAATCGTTCCGTCCATCTTTCCCGAATGGAACATCAACCAGGCAATTGTCACGTTTAGAACGTCGCCTGGACTTGTCAATCGACTGCTGGCGCACTGGCTTTTTGCGCAACCAGTGTTGTCACGCTTGGAGCGCACGGCCAAAGCGACAGCGGGTCAACACAATTTGCAGGTTTCTACCTGCCGGAAGCTGCCGATCCCGGTGCCGCCATTGGCCGAACAAGTCCGAATCGTCGCCGAAGTCGACCGCCACCTGTCCATCATCCGCGAAGTCGAAGCCGAGGTCGACGCCAACCTCCAGCGCGCACAGGCGTTGCGGCAGGCGACGCTAGCGAAGGCGTTCGGTGTCCCACGCACCACCGAATAGCGATCAAAATTCTTTTTTTCAAGGGTCTTGTGGCTGGCTCAACCTTTCAAACTAATCCGTACGACTTGTCTAAATTGCTGGAAGATTGCCACCGCGGCGTACTTCAGCTGCCCGATTTTCAACGCAGCTGGGTGTGGGATGAGGACCGCATCAAGAGTTTGATTGCATCCATTTCGCGGGCTTTCCCGGTGGGGGCACTAATGACGCTTGAAACGGGTGGGGACGTGAATTTCAAGCCGCGGCCTATCGAGGGTGCACCGCTGGTGGCTAAAGATGTGCGGCCAGGGTCACTGTTGTTGGATGGGCAACAGCGCATGACGTCCATGTACCAAGTGTCGATGCGGGACAAGGTGGTCGAAACCGTGACGCCGAAAAAGAAGAAAGTGAAACGCTGGTTTTACATCGACATTCGTAAGGCATTGGACTCGTCCATCGACCGCGAAGAAGCAATCATAGGAGTGCCGGAGGACCGTATCGTGCGCGGTGAGTTCGGTCGCGAGGCGGGGCCTGACCTTTCCTCTGTGGAGCAAGAGTACAAGCTGTTGATGTATCCGGTAACCAAGGTGTTTGACTGGGATCGTTGGCAAGATGGCTTCGACAAGGCTTGGCGTGGCGACGAGTTTGAGTCGGTGCGGGAGGAGTTTCGTCGCTTCAAGCGCGAGGTACTTGAGAACTTCAAGTACTACCGCGTGCCGGTTATTTCGCTGGACCGCAGCACCTCCAAAGAGGCGGTATGCGTGGTGTTTGAAAAGGTGAATACGGGTGGCAAACCGCTGGACGCATTCGAGCTGGTGACCGCCATGTATGCAGCCGATGGACATGAGTTGCGCAAAGACTGGTATGGCGACGACCAAACCAAAGGGCGCCACCACCGGTTCGTGGATACCCTCCGGCCCGCGGACTCGCAAGCCGGGATCATTGCTAACGTGGGCAATACCGACTTCCTGCAGGCCGTGTCACTGTTCTACACCCGCGAACGCCGCCGTGCTGCCGAGCTAGCGGGCAAGCTGGGCAAGGAGCTGCCAGCTATTACTGGTAACAGGCAGGCACTGTTGGGGTTGCCGCTCGCGGCCTACAAGCAATATGAAAAACAAGTGGAAGCCGGATTCTTGAAGGCGGCCAAGTTTTTGCACATGCTGCATATCTACCGCATCTTTGACTTGCCATACCAGTCGCAAATTGTGCCCTTAGCCGCCATCTTGGCTGATATCGGTGACTCTTGGGAGCATGAGGCTAACCGCGAAAAGCTGGTGCGCTGGTACTGGAATGGTGTTTTTGGCGAACTTTACGGATCGACCGTGGAAACACGCATTGCGAAGGACTTCATGGAGGTGCCCGTTTGGTTGCAGGGCGGGATTGAGCCTTCAACCGTGAGCGAGACAATCTTCCGGGCAGATCGACTCAAGACAATGCGCATGCGGCTGTCTGCCGCCTACAAGGGTATGAACGCGTTGCTGATGAAAGAAGGTGCTCAGGATTTCCGCTCCGGCCAAAAGTTTGATCACACGGTTTTCTTTGGCGAGAACGTGGACATTCACCATATCTTTCCGCAGGATTGGTGCAAGAAGCAGGGCATCAAGCCCGCGGTTTTCGATTCGATCATCAACAAGACGCCGTTGTCGTTCCGGACGAACCGGATCATTGGCGGGGTGGCACCGTCCCAATACCTGGCGAAGCTGATGAAGGGCGACAAGACTACGCCTGCTATTGAATCGCAGAAGCTCGATGCTTACCTTGACACACACCTCATAACGCCTGCACTCGCCCATTCTGATGACTTTGAGGCTTTTATGATGGACCGGCAGAGGCGTTTGTTGGCACTGATTGAGCAAGCGACAGGTAAGGCGGCGTATGCCGGCGAGGGTGAAGAAGAAGGTGTTGACGCGGAAGATGACGAGGGTGCAATCGACGCTGATATGACGCAGGCAGGGTAGTTTATTGCTTCGTTTTCGATAGCTGTTTGGGCAATAAATACGTGGGCTAGAGCCTGTTTTTTTGGAGGAAGAGCATGAAAGAGCTGCACGTTTTGGTGGAATTCGAAAACGCCCGGATCACCACCGCCATACCCTTTACTCTTATCACACGCGAATCCGGAAAATTGCATAAATCCCATACAAATCAATTACTTGCTATCCCATGAACACCGCTGACCTCACCGCCCTGCTAGACCGCCTGCGCGCCGAGCCGCGCGAATCGGAGTGGCTGGAATTCAAAGCCAACCGCTACGAGCCGCAAGCCATTGGCGAATACCTGTCCGCGCTGGCCAATTCGGCCTGCCTGCTGGGCAAGCCGCGTGGCTATTTGGTGTTTGGCATTGAGGACGGCACCCATGCGGTGGTGGGCACCAGTTTTGACCCGCAAACGGAGGTGGGGCAGGGCAATCAGTTGCTGCCGCTGTGGCTGGCGGTGCTGCTGAGCCCGAAGCTCGGGTTTGAGATTCACACCAGCCAATACCAGGGCCAGCGTGTGGTGGTGCTTGAAGTGCACCCCGCGTTTGACCGGCCCGTTGAGTTTCGCGGCAAGGCCTATGTGCGCAACGGCACCAGCAAGGCTGCGCTGTCGGGTTACCCCGACAAAGAGCGCGCCATCTGGACGCGCCGTGTGGACTGGAGCGCGCAGGTCTGTGAACAGGCCACGCTGGCCGACTTGGACCCAAAGGCCATTGCCGAGGCGCGCCGCCAGTTTGCGGAAAAGAACAAAACCAAGCCCGACCGCTTGGCAGAGCTGACCGAGTGGGATGACGCCACGTTTCTGAACAAGGCCAAGCTGACGGTGCGCGGCTCTGTGACCCATGCGGCCTTGCTCTTGCTGGGGCGTGAGGAATCGACTTCGCTGCTGGCTCCTGCTGTGGCGCGCATCAGTTGGATTTTGAAGAACGAGCGCAATGAAGAGTTGGACTACGAACACTTCGGCCCGCCCATGCTGCTGAACGTGAACAAGGTGCTGGCCCGCATCCGCAACCTGACGGTGCGCGAGTTGCCTGACGGCACGCTGTTCCCGGTGGAGCTGACGCAGTACGACCCTTGGGTGATTCGTGAGGCCTTGCACAACTGCATTGCCCACCAGGACTATGGCTTGCGCGGCCGCATTCAGGTGGTGGAGGCGCCGCAGGCGCTGTTGTTGACCAATGTGGGTGGCTTTTTGCCGGGGCGGGTCGAGACGGTAATTGACCAGGACGCCCCGCTGGAAATCTACCGAAATCCATATTTGGCCGAGGCCATGGTAAGTCTGAACATGATCGACACCCAAGGTGGTGGCATCAAGCGCATGTTCCAGACCCAGCGCCGCCGCTTCTTCCCAATGCCGGATTACGACCTGACGCAATCCGAGCGGGTGATGGTGACGCTACGTGGGCGTATTCTGGATGTGCGCTACACCCGGCTGCTGATGGCACAGGGTGAGTTGGACTTGGGCACCATCATGCTGCTGGACAAGGTGCAGAAGGGGCTGCGGATTGACGCGGACGAGGCCAAGCGGCTGAAGGCTGCTAAATTGGTGGAGGGGCGTTACCCGAATCTGCTGGTGGCGGGCAGTGTGGCGGCTGCCACGGGTGACAAGGCCCAACATATCCGCAATCGCGGGTTTGACAACCGTTACTACCGTGACCTGATTGTGGATTTGGTTCGCGAGCATCAGCCGGTATCGCGGGAGGACATCGATAAGCTGTTGTTGACCAAGTTGCCAGATGTGCTGACGGCGGATCAGAAGACCAATCGGGTTCACAACCTCCTCGTCTCACTATCAGGTAAACGCATCCGCAACGCCGGTACCCGCCAGGACTCCCGATGGGTATTGATAGATTCTTTGATTTCCGATCCAGTTATCAAAGGCAGAGATTAATTTATCTTTGATTCCCTATATAAATCAAGCACTTACGCTTTGCTAGTTGGCGTAGTTGACCTTTGATAAGCAATGCCATGCAAACCCCTTTCTCCCTCCGCATCTTCGTCGCCGACGGCGACCCAGACGGCCTGCGCATCGTCGACAAGTCCAACTGGATCGGCAAGGCGCTGGTGTTCCCGCGTGCGCTGCTGCCGCAGGTCAAGACCCGGCCCGAGCTGGCGCAGACCGGGGTGTATCTGCTGCTGGGGCCGCGTCCGGACGGTGAGGGCGACATGCTCTACGTGGGCGAGGGTGACCCCATCCGCCCCCGGCTGGAGAGCCACTATGCGCAAAAGGATTTTTGGACCCGCGCCATCGGCTTCACCACCACCACGGCCGGGCAGCTCAACAAGGCGCATGTGCAGTTTCTGGAGTCGCGCCTCATCGCCCTGGCCCGCGCCGCCAAGCGCATGCCGCTGGACAACGCCAACCAGCCCGCCGAACCGTCCCTGAGCGAGGCCGACCGGGCCGACATGGAAGCCTTTTTAGGCCACTTGCTGGGCATATTGCCGGTGCTGGGTGTGCATGCGTTTGAGCAAGCGCCCAAGGCCCCCGCCGCCAAGGCCGGCCCTGTGCTCACCTGCAAGGGCAAGGGCGTGCAAGCCACGGGCTACGAGGCCAGCCAGGGCTTTGTGGTGCGGGCTGGCTCACAGGCGGTGGTCGAAGCAGTGCCCAGCATGGCGCAGCACGTGCGCGGCATGTTCGACCTGCGCCAGGAGCTGATCAGCAACGGCGTGCTGGCCATGCAGGGCGCTCTCTTCCAGTTCACACAGGACTACACCTTCAGCGCCCCCAGCACCGCCGCCGCCGTGGTGCTGGGCCGCAGCGCCAATGGGCGGGTGGAGTGGAAGGGCGCGGATGGGCGAACGCTGAAGGAGATTCAGGAGGCGGAGGCGGGGCAGTAGTCTTGTTTCCTTTTTGCGCACATTCCACGGGGGGTAGAGGCCGATTCCATTCTCAGCTTGCCTTTACATGGCAGTTCATTTACATTCAATATTCGCGATTCACGAATATTGAATGTAAATGCAGCTCAAGCCCCAAGACTTTCTGGTAGCCCTCAAGCTCGTGGCTTGGGGTGAGCAGCGCTGGACGTATGCGCGGCTGTCGCAGGAGCTGGGCATTAGCGTGTCGGAGGCGCACGCCTGCATCAAGCGCGGGCTGCAGGCGGGGTTGCTAGTGGATACGGCTTTGCTGGCGCCGCCGGGTGTACAAGAGTCCGTGGCGGTGTATCGCGTGCAGGCCAGACCTCGTCGCCCCAAGGCGGCAATGGCAACGCATGCGGATAACCCGGCGCGGGTACACAGCCGCAATTTGGCCGAGTTTGCTGTGTTCGGAGCCAAATATGCATTCCCGGCGGACAAGCTGCCAGTCTCCGTGGGCGTGCCCACCAGCCACAGCGCGCCTGCCTTTGCGGGGGTGTTTGCACCAGGGTCGGACGATTGGGTGTGGCCGCACCCCAATGGCACGGTGCGAGGGCACGGGTTGGAGCCATTGCACCCCAGCGTGCCATTTTCCGCCATGCAAGACCCCAAGCTTTACGAAATGCTGGCCTTGTTTGATGCCTTACGCGTAGGCCGTGCGCGTGAACGTGGCATGGCGCTCAAGCGGCTGCCGCTGTTGATTTACCCGGACGGTCCCAAGCCCGCAGAGAGGCCCATGTATGGCTAATCCCAACATCGCACTACTCACATCTATTGCGACGGCGATGGGTGCGGTGCGGGAGCAGGTTGTGTTTGTGGGCGGCTGCGCGACGGGGCTGCTCATCACGCAGCCCTTGGTAGCGGACGCAAGGGCCACCGAAGATGTGGACGCCATTGTGGAAGTGGCTTCGTTGGTGAGATACCACGCGCTGGCGGAGCAGTTGATGGCGCACGGCTTCCAACAAACCATGGCGGACAACACGCCGCCTTTCCGCTGGTACTGGCATGGCATGCAGCTGGACTTGGTTCCGCTCGATGAAAAGGTACTGGGCTTTGCCAACCGTTGGTACAAGCCGGGGTTTGATGCTGCAATCACGACCGCGTTGCCGTCAGGTCTGCATCTGAGGCATCTGTCGGCACCGTACTTCATGGCAACCAAGCTGGAAGCCTTTAGAGGCCGTGGTAACAACGACGTTTACTTGAGCCACGATCTGGAGGATGTCATCACTGTGGTGGATGGGCGCGAAGAGCTGATTGCCGAACTGACCTCCGCTCCAAATGATGTCCGTAACTTTGTGGCGCAAACTTTGCGCGGGGTATTGCGGCACCCGGATTTCACCAACGTGCTTCCCGGCATCGTTTCACAAAGCACGCGCACCGGCCTGGTACTACAGCGGTTTACACAAATCTCGGACCTTTAGAACCTACATGAACACCACCACCAACTCCCTCGTCCAGAAGCTCTGGAACTACTGCAACGTGCTGCGCGATGACGGCATGAGCTATGGCGACTACGTGGAGCAGCTCACCTACCTGCTGTTCCTCAAGATGGCCGACGAGCGCAGTGCGCCGCCCTACAACCAGCCCAGCATCGTGCCCGCCGCCTATGCTTGGTCTTCGTTGTTGGTCAAAGACGGTGATGAGCTGTTTGACCACTACCGCCGCGCGTTGGAAAAACTTGGGCAAGAAAAAGGCACGCTGGGCCTGATCTTTGCCAAGGCGCAAAACAAGTTTCAAGACCCGGCCAAGCTGCGCCGCGTAATTGTCGATTTGATCGGCGCCGAAACCTGGACCGTACTGGGTGCCGATGTGAAGGGCGATGCCTATGAGGGCCTGCTGGAGAAAAACGCGCAAGACACCAAGAGTGGCGCGGGCCAGTACTTCACGCCGCGTGCGCTGATTCAGGCCATGGTGGATTGCATGGCCCCGCAACCCGGTGAACGCATTACCGACCCCGCTTGCGGTACAGGCGGCTTTTTGTTCACCGCGCAAAACTACATCACCGCGCAGAACAAGAGCCTTACGCGCGAGCAGCTCAAGCACCTGAAAGAGAAAGCATTCACCGGCTACGAGCTGGTGCAGGCCACGGCCCGCGTCTGCGCCATGAACATGATGCTGCACGGCATTGGCTCCGAAAAATGGGTGCCTGTTGTGGTGGGCGACGCACTGGCCGCCGACCCCGGCGAGCGCTTTGAGGTTGTACTGGCCAACCCGCCCTTCGGCAAGAAGAGCAGCACCGTCATCGTGGGCGAAGACGGCCGCAGCAGCACCGAGAAAGACACCATCGAGCGCGACGACTTTTGGGCCACCACAAGTAATAAGCAGCTTAATTTTGTGCAGCACATCAAGACCCTGCTGACCACGCACGGCCGCGCGGCGGTGGTGTTGCCCGACAACGTGTTGTTTGAAGGCGGTGCAGGCGAAATCATCCGCAAAAAGCTGCTGCTTGAGTGCGATGTGCATACCCTGTTGCGCTTGCCTACTGGTCTGTTCTATGCCCAGGGCGTGAAGGCCAATGTGTTGTTCTTTGAGAAAAAGGGCGCGAGTGAAGCGCCGTGGACCAAGCAGCTGTGGATTTACGACCTGCGCACCAACAAGCACTTCACCCTCAAAACCAGCCCTCTCACACGCGCAGACCTGGACGAGTTTGTGGACCTGTACAAGGTGGGCAATCGCCACCAACGCCAAGCTACATGGTCGCCCGAGAGTCCTGAAGGCCGTTGGCGCGCCTACAGTTATGCCGAGCTGATGGCGCGAGACAAGACCAGCCTGGACATTTTTTGGCTTAAAGACGATTCACTTGCCGATGGGGACAACCTACCCGCACCGGGCGTGATTGCGCAGGAAATTGTGGAAGATCTGCAGGCGGCGCTGGAGCAATTCAAGTTGATCGCGGCTGATCTTGGTGCGGATTGATTGCGGCCGTACCTTGTTAGCGCGTACCTAGCTTGAAAAAAACACCTTCAAAACCAGATCACGAGTAGCCTGAAGAGTTCAATGCCTTCAGCAAAAATTCCTGGCTTATCAACTTCGTGGTTGTAAGTAGCATCAGCATTTCTTATCTTTGTTCCCTTTCAAAGGGACCGGCTGAGCAGATATTCACTGGTTCTATACAAGCGGCCTATTTGTCCCAAGGATTCACCAACTGAACGCTGGTATTCACAAAATCTTGTGTGTTGCGCGTGGCCACGGTAAAACCATGCTCCAGCGTGGTGGCGGCAATCATGGCATCGCGCTCAGATCGTGGATCAGGAACGTGCAATGCGGCGCATAAGCTGGCGGCCTGTTCGGTGAACGGCAGAATGCGCCCGGCGAAGGCAGCACGAACACCGGTCAGCCAAACTCTAAGCCCCGCACCTTGTGGAGGGGTTCGCCGCTCGGGTAGCAAGATGCCTTTTTCCAGCTCCAGAATGGTGATGGCGCTCAGGTACAGCGTACTGGCGCGGTGTAGTGCCGCCCAATTGCGCACCTCTGCTGACTGGTTGGGCTTGCCCTGACGAAGTTCAGAGATGACGTTGGTGTCCAGAAGGTACATGCAGCCGCCTATTCCAGCTCTGCTGGCCGAATGGTGATGTTCAGGCGTGGTGCGTCAAATTCGATGCCGTCTCCGTCCTTGATGCCGTCCATCACCGCCAACAGCGATGGCTCGTCTTGCCCGACCATGCGGTAATAGTCGTCGATTTTCAGCAGTGCGTAAGCAGGCCGGCCCCTGTCGGTGATGAACACGGGCCCCTGTGCTGCGGCGCGCTTGGCGCTGGATACATCGCGAGTGAAGTCGCGGCTGGAAAAGGTGTGAACGGACATGGTAGCCACGGTTTGAAAAATTGTTTGTATGTTATGACATGCATAAGCTACTGTCAAAACGTTTCCAAAGCTGGAGCTGACTATCTGCCGCACACCGCGGCCGTGCGCATTCCAAAGCCGCCGCCCACGGTACCCGCTTGCCGCGATGCGCTGGATGAATCATTCATGCATCTGGCTGTGGCAGGCAAGGCGCAAGTGTGGGTGACTGGAGACCGGGGTCTGCTGGCCATTGCCTCAGCATTTGAGCAGGCCGTTGGGCGCCCGATTTTGACTTTGGATGCGTTCTGCAGTGGCTTCAGATAATTGTTTGATTTGTACCCATAATGGGTATTATAATGCCCAAAATGGGTATAAATCCAATGTCCAAAGCCGTGTTGCCTAGCTCCAGCCTAGCTGCCGCCTTGTTTTCTGGCACGCAGCAGCGCGTGCTGGGTTTGTTGTTCGGCCAGCCGGACCGCAGCTTCTACGCCACCGAGTTGATCAGTTTG
>JBJOJH010000137.1:0-6043 GCA_046046715.1 Pseudomonadota bacterium
CCGGGCGTTGAATGGGGACTTGCGGTGCCATCAGGCGGGCACGGTCGGGTTGTCCGCCGCTGGCGTGGATGTCGGTGTCGATGATGCCGGGGCGAACTGCGTTCACACGAATGCCTTCCAGCGCCACCTCCTTGGCCAAACCAATGGTCAGGGTGTCGATGGCGCCTTTGGATGCCGCGTAGTCCACGTATTGACCGGCGCCACCGAGACGCGCGGCCACGCTGGAGACGTTGACGATGCTGCCACCTGCGCCGCCGTGGCGGGTGCTCATGCGTCGAACCGCCTCACGGGTACACACGAAAGCGCCCAGCACATTGGTGTCGAACATGCGTTTCAAGCGGGTTAGATCCATGGCTTCGACCCGGCAAGCCACATCTACCACGCCTGCGTTGTTGACCAGGGCGTTGAGTCCGCCGAGCTTGGCATCCACTCTTTCGAACATGGCCATCACCTGCGACTCATCGGCAACATCGGCTTGTACCGTGATGGCGGTGCCGCCGGCCGACCTGATCTGGCGCACCACCTCGTCTGCGGCCAGCGAATTGCGGGTGTAGTTGACGGCGACGGCATAGCCTTTTTGCGCGGCCAGCAGCGCTGTTGCGGCACCGATGCCGCGCGATGCGCCCGTGATCAGGACAACAGGGTTCATGTAAACCTACTTGGTGTGGACGTTTGTGCGTGAAGCCGCACGATACACCAGCCTCAGCCGATCTCTTTCTGGCCTTGCGGTGGCACAGGGGAACCGCCTAGGCGGCTTGTTACGATGCGCAGACTTACAACTTATCAAGGACAGCATCATGGGCACCACGATCGAATTGGCAGCAGAAGATGGTTTTGTATTTCCCGTGTACGTGGCCCCGCCGGTGGGCCAACCCAAGGGGGCGATCGTGGTGCTGCAGGAGATCTTTGGGGTCAACAGTCACATCCGGGCGGTGGCCGACGGCTATGCACAGCAAGGCTATCTTGCGGTGGCGCCTTCTACCTTTCACCGTGTGAAGGCCGGGGTGGAGCTGGCCTACACACCGGGGGATGTGAGTGCTGGTGCCGCCCTCAAGGCTGCGGTCGAGGCCCTGCCCGAAACCGGCGTTTTGCAGGACATCGATGCCACCCTTCGTCATGTCGCACAGGCGGGGAAAGTGGGGCTGGTGGGCTTTTGCTGGGGCGGTTTGCTGACCTGGCGCGCTGCATGCGAGTTGGAGGGCCTGAGTGCGGCGGTTTGTTATTACGGTGGTGGCATGACGGTGCCGCCAGAAGCAGCCCGCCAACCGCGTTGCCCGGTGTTGGCGCACTTCGGTCAGCGTGACCACGCGATTCCCATGGAGGGCGTGCGGGCGTTTGAACTTGCCCAGCCGGAGGTGGATGTGCAGGTGTACGACGCCGGCCACGGCTTCAATTGCGACCAGCGGGCCGCCTTTGATCCGGCGGCAGCGGCATTGGCACGAGAGCGCACCCTGGCGTTCTTTGCCAGGTACCTGTCCTGAGCGGTCAGATCGTCTGACCTAGCGCCAGCAGGAGCTATCGGCCCGAGCGCGCAAGATAGCGCTTGCGCCAGAACAGAATCACTAGAGCACCGGCGATCAGACCCATCATCACCAAGGCCCACCAGATGCCACTTTGCTGGTGAATGAGCGGCAAGAAGTCAAAGTTCATGCCAAAGAAACCGGTGATCAGGTTCAGCGGCAAAAAGATGGCTGTCAGCACGGTGAGGGTGCGCATGATGTCGTTGGTGCGGCTGCCCTGAACGCTGAAATGCATTTGTACCGCCGTTTCGGAGCTTTGTTCTAGCCGACGGACGTGGTGCACCACGCGCTCGATGTGCTCCAGCACGTCGCGGCTGCGCACCTGCAGAAGGTCGCGCTCTCTTTTGTCGGTGGGCGTGTCGGCATCCGGCCAGGTCTTTAGTGCCTCGATCCAGTCCTGTATGGCCGATCGCTGGTCTTCGCAGATTTCATCCAGCCGGTGCAGGGTCAGTCGTCCATCAAGCAGCGCGCTCCAGTTGTTGAAGCGCGTGCTGGGTCGGATCAGCTCGGACTGCCAATGGTCGAGTTGTCGTGTGAGTTCCCGGCGTAAGTCCAAAAATCCGTCGACCATCTGGTTGATGATGCGCAGCATCAGGTCCGCCGGGCTGGTCGGGATGCGCGCTGCGGCCACGCGTCCTTCCCCGCCCTGGTTGGCAAGCAAGCGAGCTGCAAAGCTGTC
Source organism: Pseudomonadota bacterium (assembly GCA_046046715.1). Classification (GTDB taxonomy): domain Bacteria; phylum Pseudomonadota; class Gammaproteobacteria; order Burkholderiales; family Burkholderiaceae_C; genus JBEEJZ01. The sequence goes on from JBJOJH010000137.1 coordinate 2,200, forward strand.
GCGCACTGCGCAGTCGGCAGGGTGGACGGTCAACAAGACCTGGTCAAACACCGCAAAGCCCACGGGGCTGGTGTCTATGCGGTGCAGCGCGGGTGGTCCGCTGCGGCGGGCCGATTCGCGCAGTGGCATGCCGGGTTGGCTCAGGTCGGTTTCCGACTGACCGGTGGCCAGTCGCCGAAACACCAGCAGGTCATATTGCGAGGTGTAGTCGTAGTGAGAGGGCAGGTGGTTGTTGAGCAGATCGGAGATGTGCAAATCCACCAGCTGCAGGCCACACAAGCGCTGCAGCGTGGTTTGTACCTGCGCTTGCATCACCTCGAATTCGCGACGTGCGCATGCTATCCAGACAAAACCTGGGCGCCCGGCGGCGTCCATGGGCATCGTCAGGGTTTCCAGAGCATCGGATTCGATGGCCTGGCTACCCTGAATGGAAAAAATCCGCATGTCTTGGGATCGGGCTCAAGCCCTTTCAGATCTGACGAAGCAGGCGTGCTGCGTCACGTGCAAAGTAGGTCAGTACGCCATCTGCCCCCGCGCGCTTGAATGCCAGCAGGCTTTCCATCATGACGGCGTCATGGTCCAGCCAGCCGTTTTGCGCGGCGGCTTTCAGCATGGCGTATTCGCCCGACACCTGATAGGCAAAGGTGGGGACATGAAACTCGTCCTTGACCCGCCGGACCACGTCCAGGTAAGGCATGCCGGGCTTGACCATCACCATGTCGGCCCCTTCGGCGATGTCCATGGCGACCTCGCGCAGGGCCTCGTCAGTGTTGCCGGGGTCCATCTGGTAGACCTTTTTGTTGCTTTTGCCCAGGTTGCCCGCCGAGCCTACGGCGTCGCGGAAGGGACCATAAAAGGCGCTGGCGTATTTGGCGCTATAAGCCATGATGCGAGTGTGGATGTGACCTCGTTGTTCCAGGGCCTGCCGGATGGCGCCGATGCGGCCATCCATCATGTCGCTGGGGGCCACGATGTCGACGCCGGCATAGGCTTGCGTCAATGCCTGTTGCACCAGCATGGCCACGGTCTCATCATTCATGATGTAGCCGTTTTCGGCGGGGTCCGGGTGAGGCAAGCCGTCCTGCCCGTGGGTGGTGAAGGGGTCGAGCGCCACATCCGTCATCACACCCAGGTCGGGAAACTCTTGCTTGAGTGCGCGCACTACTCGCGGTACCAGCCCATCTGGGTTGAGGGCTTCACGCCCATCCGGTGTCTTGAGTGATTGTTCGATCACGGGGAACAAGGCCATCACCGGGATGCCCAGGCGGACACAGTCTTCCGCGACAGGCAGCAGCAAGTCCAGGCTCAGCCGCTCCACGCCAGGCATGGATGCAATCTGCACGCGCTGGTTCTGCCCGTCCACCACAAAGACGGGGTAGATCAGGTCATGGGCGGTCAGCGAGGTTTCGCGGACCAAGTTGCGGGTGAATGCGTCGCGGCGCAGACGACGTGGCCGGCCAGAGGGGTAGGGTGCGTGCAGTGTCATGGTGAAAAAGTGTATCGCTTGTACGTTTTAAGCCAGATTTGCACAAATTTTTCTAAAACCGCTTTAAGTGGGCTGAAATATTTGATACATTGCATGCCGGGTGGTTCGCCACCCCCCGCTTTTCCTCCCTGAGCGGGGCCTTAATGTGTGACAGCAACAAGGCTTATCACCCCAGCTTCGTGCTGGGGTTTTTTTTGGTCGAGCGCTGTGCGACAGAACGTACATAGCTGTTGGTGCGTGGGGCTCGGGCATCAGGCAAGTCCCCTGCTTGTCTGTGCCACCGTCGGGCTACTAAACTGGCAACATGCTCTGGATCAAAGCCCTACACATTGTTTTCGTGGCCAGCTGGTTTGCTGGCTTGTTTTATCTGCCACGCCTGTACGTGAATCTGGCCATGGTTCCGGCAGGATCGGATGCAGAGCGAGCACGTCTGTTGCTCATGGCCCGTAAATTGATGCGGTTTACCCATGTACTTGCCATTCCTGCGGTGGCGCTGGGCTTGTGGCTGTGGCTGGTGTACGGCATAGGACGCGGTCCCGGCAGCGGCTGGATGCATGGCAAGCTGGCCGTCGTCTTGCTGGTATTGGGTTATCACCATGCCTGTGCCTTGATGCTCAAGAAAATCCAGCAGGGGGTGCCCATGCGCAGCCACGTCTGGTACCGCTGGTTCAACGAAGTTCCAGTGCTGTTGATGTTGATCGCTGTGATTTTGGTGGTGGTCAAACCGTTCTGAACGGGCGACAAACCAGCGTTGCCGAAGGCATGTACAAAAGCGCTGCATGGCCTTTGTCTCTGGTGTATGCGGCCATCGTTGTCTACGCCAGCCTGTATCCCTTTGTTGATTGGCGTGATCAAGGCATTGCGCCTTGGGATTTTCTGGCCTCCCCTCTTCCACGGTATTGGACGGCCTTTGATGTAGTCATCAACATGATTGGTTACGGCCCGCTGGGATTCTTGCTGGCTCTTGCGGCCAGCAGATCCAGTTATGTGAGGCCTGCCTCTTTTGCCATCCTGGTGGCCGCACTTCTGTCGCTGGCCATGGAAATGTTGCAAAGCTATCTGCCGGCCCGGTTTCCATCCAATCTGGATCTGGGCCTGAATGCACTCGGTGCAGCAGCGGGTGCGCTGGTTTGCATGGTGTTGCAGCGTCTGGGCTGGATCAATCGATGGAGTCACTTTCGGTCCGATTGGCTGGTGCCTCAGCCCCAGGATGGTCTGGTCTTGCTGGCGCTGTGGCCGGCTGCGCTGATGTTCCCACCCGCTGTGCCCCTGGGTTTGGGGCAGGTTTTTGAACGACTTGAAGGGGCTGTGTTCGAGTTGCTGTCGGATACCCCTCTGCTTGAAATGCTGCCTTGGCGAGAGCTGGAGCTGCAGCCACTGCTGCCCGCGGCTGAACTCGTTTGTGTGGCGCTGGGTTTGTGGGTGCCATGTCTGCTGGGGATAGGCATCGTCAGAACGCGTCGGCGTCGGCTGGTGTTGGTGGTGCTCACTGTGTTGATGGGGGTTTTTGCTACAGCCTTGTCGGCGACATTGAGTTACGGACCGGGCTACAGCTGGAGCTGGCTGAGCGCCGGGGTGCAGGCCGGCCTGGTTCTTGGAACTCTGCTGGCGGTGATCTCTGTCTGGTTACCCGCGTGGGTCTGTGCCTCTCTGGCGGCCGCCAGCCTGTGCCTGTCACTTCTGTTGCTCAACCTGTCGCCGGCAGGACCTTATTTGACGCAAACCCTGCAGACCTGGGAGCAGGGACGGTTTATCCGATTCCATGGTTTGGCCCAGTGGCTGGGCTGGTTGTGGCCGTATGCAGCGCTTGCCTATGCAGCGGCCCGCATGGCTCCAAATGGAGGCAAATCTAAAATGGCCGCATGACCACGCAACCTTTGTTGAACGAGGCCCCTGTGGCCTCAGAATCGGCTCTTGCCAAGACCCCCGGCTATTACGAGCGGCACATCTTCTTTTGTCTGAATGAGCGCAAAAACGGCGAGGAGTGCTGCGCTCAGCACCACGCTCAGCAAGCGTTTGATCATTGCAAAAATCGGGTCAAGAGCGAGGGTCTTGCGGGGCCCGGCCGGGTTCGCGTCAACAAGGCGGGCTGTCTGGATCGCTGCGCTGGTGGGCCGATCGCAGTGGTTTACCCGGAAGGCGTTTGGTACAGCTACGTGGACAACCAGGACATTGATGAGATTGTGGAGTCGCACTTGAAAAACGGCGTTGTCGTCGAGCGTTTGCTCACTCCGCCGACGGTGGGTCGTTGAGTGCGGCCATGAATCGGCAGACTCAAAAATTGACCCTGCAAGGAGCTGCAGGTGCCGTTGAGGCGGTTCTGGATGAGCCTGTGTTGGCGCCAGGGCAGGCTACTCG
>JBJOJH010000138.1:0-14183 GCA_046046715.1 Pseudomonadota bacterium
TCAACGTCATGACCCGGCTGATGGGCCTGATCCTGGCGGCGCTGGCGGTCGAGGTGATGTCTGATGGGCTGATCAAGCTTTTCCCGGCGCTCGGTCACGCCTGAAAGGTACCGCTGGCCGGCAACCAACACACCTGCCCTATCGGCGCAAGCCACCCAGCCAGGTTTCAAGCTCCAGCACAGCGGCATCGGTAGCGGCTGTGAGAGCACGTACACCACCGCTGGCGTCTGCCGTGGTCGCGGGCCGGCTCACGACCACACTGCGTTGCCCCAGCAGGCGCTCGCCCTGCGGGGTGCCTTGTAGCGCGGTTGCGCGCATCCGCACCAGTCCTGTGCTGGTGTCGGCGCGCTCAAAAACCTGGCAGAACTCCTCCAGTTCAATGCGCAACACCACAGCCTGGGCACTGGCTGCTGCCTCGCCGAGGTTCAGGACGGTGCGCGACTGCCCGAGGTGTGCCCGCAAACGCTGGCGCAAAAGCTGTGCTGGCACCATGCTCCAGCGGGCCTGCGCATAAGCGCGGGGCTGCTGGGCATCGGCATAAGCCAGGCGGTACAGAACGGCTGTGCTGTCCAGTGCAGCAGGGGCGTCGATGTCCGCCAGCGCCAGCACCGACAGTGCGGGAACCTCGGGCGCGCCAGCCGAGGGGGATTGCAAATTACCGGGGCCAAAGTCGTAGGTGGACACACGGGCTGTCTTGTCAGGTGCTGCACACCCTGCCAAACCCAACCCCAGGCAGCTCAGCAGGAGCACATTGAAACAAAAGCGATCAGTAAAAACCATGGCGTGCCTGTTGATTCAGAAAGGGCGGATTTGATCAGGGGCGGCCGGCGGGCGGGGCAAAGCCGGGCTCGCCAGGTCCGGGCGCTGCAGGCGTGGCACCAAACAACAGGCTTTGGGGCTGCTCCTTCACGGCGTCAGCCAAACGCCCCACCTGCCGGGCGGTCCGGTTGGCTTCGTCTGCTGCACGGTGCAAGCGTGGCAGGGTGCCGGTGTTGACGGTCTGACCCACAGCGTTCAGGGTACCGACCCCGTCGCCCAGACGCTCTAGCGTGCCGCCCGGGGCACTGAGCTGATCGGCCAGGCGCGTCAGGCCCTTGGCAGACTTGCGTATGTCTTCCACACCGTCCCCAGCACTGCGAGCAGCCTGCTGCAAGGTTTGCAGAGTGGCCGTGGCTTCGCGCGAGAGCTTGGCCAGGTCCACTTGAGCGGGGTCCAGCTGGCGACGCACCAGGCTATCGACGGTACCGGCCAACTGCTGTACACCGGCAGCAGCCTGGCCTATGTTCTGCACGGCATTGAGCATGACCTGTTGGTTCTGAGGCGCCAGCATCAGATTGATACGCCGACTGGATTCAGCCAACTGGTTCAGGATATCGCCACCCTGTTCGCCCAGTCGGGACATCAAACTGGGCCGCAGAGGTATTCGGGCGGGTTTGTCCTTGCTGGTGGCCAAGGGCGTCTTGTCATCCCCGTTGTCGTCAAGCTGCACAAAGGCGCCGCCGGTCACGCCCTGCATGGCCAAGCTGGCAAAGGTTGAGCTAGTGACGGGTGCCTGGGGGTCCACCGACAAGCGGATCAACACATTGCCCGGCACCTGAGGGTCAAAACCGATGTTGCTGACCCGCCCCACCGCTACGCCACGAAATCGCACTGCCGCCTGTGGACGCAGGCCGGTCACGGCTTCGCGCGTGGTCAGTTCAAAGACCCGTTGCTCAATGGCGTCTGGCATCAGCCAGGCAGCCATCGCGATCAGCAAAGCTCCCACCAGCAGCACAAAGACGCCAGCGGCATAAGCATGAGATTTGTTTTCCATGTTGAGGGTGTTTATACCGCTACGCCGTCATGACGCAGCAGCGCCATGGCGCGTAAACCGCGTTCGCCCATGAAAAACTCCCGCACAAAAGGATGCGGGCATTGCACAACCTCACCGGGTGTGCCTGTCACGATCACCCGCTTGTCGGCCAGCACCGCCACATGGGTGCTGAGCTCATACAGCGTATCCAGATCATGCGTGACCATCACCACAGTCAGCCCCAGCTCAGCGTGCAAGGATCGCAGCAGGGCGCAAAAGGCGTCGGCACTATCCGGGTCAAGTCCGGCGGTGGGCTCGTCCAGCAACAACAAGGGGGGGTCCATCACCAGCGCACGGGCCAGCGCCACCCGCTTGACCATGCCCCCCGAAAGATCAGCTGGCATCTTGTAGGCCTGCGACGGGTCCAGCCCCACCATCTGCAGTTTGACCATGGCGACGTCGTGGATCAGGTCATCAGGAAAAGCTTTCAGCTCGCGCAGCGGAAAAGCAATGTTCTCCAGCACATTGAAAGCGGTAAACAGGGCACCATGCTGAAACAGCATGCCCACCCGGCTGGCCGCGCCTGCATCGCCCAAACGGTCAGCCGATTTGCCCAGCACTTCGACAGTACCCCGCGTCGGCGTCTCCAGGCCCAGGATTTGCCGCAGGATGGTGGTTTTGCCACTACCCGACCCCCCCACCAAAGACAACAACTGCCCTGGGGGAATCTGTAAATTCAAGTCCTGGTGGATGACAAACTCCCGGCCGGCAGACCGGAACACGGTCCACAGGCCTTGGATGTCCACCACAGGCGTCACCACATGCCCACCTGCTTGAACAAGACGGCAAACAACGCATTGGCCAACAGCACCGCGGTGATCGCAGTCACGACCGAAGCCGTGGTCCCCCAGCCCAGACTCTCGGTGTCGGGCTTCACACGCAGGCCGAAATGGCAACCCACCACAGCAATCAAGGCACCAAATACCACCGACTTGCCCAGGGCAAAGTACAGATTGCTGACTTTCACCACCAGAGGCAGCGAGCTCAATACTTGCAAAGGCGTGATACCCAAGATCCAGTCCGCCGCCAGCATGCCGCCCAGCAGTGCCGCTGCCGTGGTCCACACCGCGATCAAGGGCTGAACCAATGCGAGCGCTATGGCGCGGGGCATGACCAGCCGGTACACCGGGGCAATACCCATGACACGCATCGCATCCAGCTCTTCGGTCACCCGCATCACACCAATCTGCGCCGTGATGGCCGAGCCAGTCCGCCCGGCCACCAAAATCGCCGCCAGCATGGGCCCCAACTCACGGATCACCGCCAGCCCCAGAACATCGACGATGAGGCCGTCTGCACCAAAACGCGCAAATTGCTGCGCCATCAGGTAGGCCAGCACCACACCGATCATGAAGCCGACCAGGGCCGTGACGGGCAACGCAGTTGCGCCTATGCGGTAGATGTGCCCAGCCACATCGCGCCAGGGGCCGCTGCGCGGGGCCCGTAGCAGACGCACTGTGTCGATGGCGAGTTCACCAATCAGGCGGGTCATATCACGCAGATGATCGACCACTCGTAGCAGGTTCTCGCCCAGCGTCAAAAAGCGCGCCCACCATGTGCGCGGCGGGGCCAGTGGCATGGGAATCGAATAACGGGCCACGCGATCCAACATGGCCCTTTGCGCGGGCAAGACTTCCAGAGAACCAGGCCACTGCCGGCCCCAGGCATTCCACAGCATCTGGGCGCCGGTGTGATCAAGGCGCTGTAATTCAGACAGGTCCCAAGTGTGCGGGGATACGCCCGAACAAGCCCGCAAGGCGCGCTGGATGCGCCCGAAAACGCCCGGCTGGGCCAGATATTGCGCCGTCCACTGCCCCTGCAGCACCGCACGGTCTGCCACGCCTCCCACGCCTTCGGCAGCTGTCTTCAGGCGCGGCATGCTGCCCGGGTCGAGAGGTACGTGTGGCTGGTATGGCATGGCCAGGGGATCGTAACCGCAGCGACGTCAGGACATTCAGAAAATGAGCAGGGTGGCAGGCTACATTTCACAGCTCCGGCATTAACGCCCTGCCCCTCTTCGACGTTTTTTCATGAACGACCCACAGTTCGACTTCATCATCATCGGTGCCGGCACCGCAGGCTGTCTGCTTGCCAATCGCCTGAGCGCCAACGCCACCCACCGTGTGTTGCTGATCGAGGCCGGCCGCCGCGACGACTATCACTGGATTCACATCCCGATGGGCTATTTGCACTGCATCGGCAATCCCCGCACTGACTGGCTGTTCCAGACCGCTCCCGTCGATGGCTTGAACGGTCGTGCGCTTCGCTACCCACGTGGCAAGGTCTTGGGAGGCAGCTCCAGCATCAACGGCATGATTTACATGCGTGGACAGGCTCGCGATTACGACCACTGGGCCCACCTCACCGGCGACGACAGCTGGAACTGGCAAAACAGCCTGCCCTGGTTCAAGATGCACGAGGACCATTACAAAGGCGCCAACGCCATACACGGTGCTCAGGGCACCGTGCCCGAATTGCTCCAGAACGAAGCTGACCCCTACCGCAAGGTGCTGCGGCACCGAGGTGCCGGCGGAGAGTGGCGCATAGAAAAACAACGCCTGCGCTGGGACGTGCTGGATGCTTTTGCGCAGGCGGCGCAGCAAGCGGGGATTGCGGCCACCGACGACTTCAACACCGGCAACAACGAGGGTGTGGGCTATTTCGAGGTCAATCAGAAAAAAGGCTGGCGCTGGAACACGGCCCAGGCGTTTTTGCGCCCCACCTGCTTTGGACGACCTAACTTCGAGATGTGGACATCGGCCCAGGTGGCGCGGCTGGTGATTGAGAAGAGTCCAGCAGGGGCTGCCGGCGATCTGCCTGAGGGCGCACTTCGCTGCACCGGCGTGCAAGTCTGGAATGGGCAGGAACTGGTGACTGCTCGTGCGCACCAGGAAGTGATCTTGTGCGCAGGCAGCATAGGTACGCCGCAGTTGCTTCAACTCTCAGGCATCGGCCCTGGCGATTTGCTGCAACGCCACGGCGTCGAGGTACTGCACGACCTGCCTGGCGTGGGTGCCAATCTGTCGGATCACCTGCAGATCCGCTCCGTCTACAAGGTTCAAGGCGTTGAAACGCTCAACACCCTGTCAAAAAGCCTGTGGGGCAAAGCCAGGATCGGCCTGGAATTCGCGTTCAAACGCAGCGGGCCCATGAGCATGGCACCCAGCCAGCTCGGGGCCTTCACGCGCAGCGATCCATCCCAGCCGTATCCCAACATCCAATATCACGTTCAGCCCCTCAGCCTGGACGCCTTTGGCCAGCCGCTGCACGACTTCAACGCCTTTACGGCCAGCGTGTGCAATCTCAACCCTACCAGCCGCGGTACGGTCCACATCCAGAGCCCGCGCTTTGAAGACGCTCCGCTGATCTCGCCCAACTACCTCAGCACCGAAGCGGACCGCAAGGTGGCAGCAGACTCCCTACGCGTGACCCGCCGCATCGTGGCCCAAGCTGCGCTGGCGCGCTACCAACCTGAGGAGTTCAAACCAGGCACGCAGTTTCAAACCGACGAGGAACTGGCCCGCTTGGCCGGCGACATCGGCACCACCATCTTCCACCCGGTCGGCACCACCAAGATGGGCCGCAACGACGACCCCATGGCCGTGGTGGATGCGCGTCTGAAAGTCCGCGGGGTTGCTGGCTTGCGGGTCGTGGATGCCGGCGTGATGCCCACTATCACCAGTGGCAATACCAACTCGCCCACCCTGATGATTGCCGAGAAGGCAGCCTACTGGATCAGTGTTGACGCTTCGCAAAGGCAGGGTTAATCCCTAGGGCTGATTGCGTTACAAGTGGTTATAGTCCTGCCACTCACCGACGGGCCTCAAGTCCGACAAGCTGGAGAGGGCCCTGGAGACAGACAAAACTCAAACAAACATAAATCAACGTTCGATACAGACGTTTTTTCAAAAGGCATCGGCAACCCCGGTGCCTTTTGTTTTTAGGCCGGGGCACCAAGCTTCTGCCTCAAAGGCTTTAGACACATGGAATGGCTTTTTGTCACGCTGGCCTCCCTGCTGGCAGGTTTTGTGGATGCCATCGTGGGCGGCGGCGGCCTGATTCTGGTCCCAGCCTTGTTTGCAGCCTTTCCCGGCACTGCACCTGCCACTCTGCTGGGCAGCAACAAGGGAGCTTCCGTTTGGGGCACAGCGCTGGCCACCCGCCAATACAGCCTGCAAGTCACCATGCGCTGGTCCGTTTTGTTGCCGGCGGCGGCATCTGGCTTTGTCGCATCTTTTGCCGGTGCCTGGACCCTTACCCTGGTCTCACCAGAATTTCTGCGCAAGACTTTGCCCGTGATCCTGGCGCTCATCCTAGCCTACACACTGGTCAAAAAAGAGCTGGGCCGCCAGCACGCGCCGCGCTTTGACCAAGGCATGGAACTGGCTGCCGCCTGCACGATAGGTGCGCTCATCGGTTTTTACGATGGCTTCTTTGGCCCAGGGACCGGCAGCTTTTTTGTCTTTCTGTTTGTGCGCGTGATGGGCTACGACTTCCTGAACGCGTCGGCCTCCGCAAAATTGCTCAACATGACCTCCAATCTGGCAGCGCTCATCCTCTTCGGATGGAAAGGTCACGTCTGGTGGCCGCTGGCGCTGACCATGGCAGTGGCTAATGTGGCGGGCAGCTATGCAGGCACGCATCTGGCGCTGAAGCATGGCGCCGGATTTGTGCGCCTGATGTTCATCGGCGTGGTGAGCGCACTGATCCTGAAAACAGGTTTTGATGCCTTTTTTCGTTAGCGCGTCGGCACAGGTGTAGCCCCTGAGGCAATCACGGGTTCGACGCTCACACGCGGCGGCCACGGCAACTCTGCTGCCAGCAGGGGTTTGCCGATAGGCGCGCCGGCTTGCCCTTTTTGCACCGCCTGCATGTCCTGCTCGTTGGGATATTGCCCCAGCAACCAGTAATCAAACACACGCCTGGCGATGGGCGCGGCATGGGCAGATCCAAAGCCGGCGTTTTCGACGATCACAGCCAGGGCAATGCGGGGATCTTCCGCCGGTGCCAGTGCCATGTACAGAGAGTGGTCGCGCTGGTGCTCTTCCATACGGGCAGCGTTGTATTTGTCGCGCTGGCCCATGCTGACCGCCTGCGCGGTGCCGGTTTTCCCGCCACTGAGATAGCCCGCCCCCGCAAACACGCGTGTGGAGGTACCCTGCTGAGTCACACCCACGAGAGCCTTGCGTATGACCTCGAGATGCTCCGGCTTGAAACCCAGGTCTTGCGGCGGCTCCTGGACTACAGGCACCTTGGTGCGTGTGGTGGCATCGATGGTGGCGGTCACCAGATGAGGCCTGTGCTTCAGACCATTGTTCGCCAGGGTGGCCGTAGCCAGCGCCAGCTGCAGCATGGTGAAGCTGTTGTAGCCCTGGCCTATGCCCAGGGAAATGGTCTCGCCCGCGTACCACTTTTGCTGCTCGGGGCGCTTGAAGTATCCGCGCTTCCAGGCTTGACTAGGCAGCACCCCGCGCACCTCTCCGTTGATGTCGATACCCGAGAGCTGGCCAAAACCCAGCGGCTTCATGAAGTCGTGCATGGTGTCCACGCCCAGCTCATTGGCCAGGGAGTAGAAATACACATTGCTGGACTCCACTATGGCCCGGTTCATGTCCATGATGCCGCCGCGCTCGTTCTCCGGGCTGCCAAAGCGATGGCCGCCAAACATGTAAAAGCCGGGGTCGTTGATGGTGGCCGTGGGCGAACGGGCGCCGGTTTGCAGCGCTGCCATCGCCATGAAGGGCTTGTAGGTGGAGCCTGGCGGATAAGTGCCACGCAAAGCGCGATTTAGCAGAGGCTTGTTGATGGACTCGTTGAGCATCTGCCAGTTTTCAGCGTCGATACCTTCCACAAAGAGATTGGGGTCGAAGGTGGGCTTGCTCACAAATGCCAGCACCTCGCCGGTTTTGGGGTCGAGCGCCACCAGAGCACCACGGCGCTCGCCATACATGTCCTCAATCAGCTTTTGCAACTTGATGTCGATCGACAGCACCACCGTATTGCCAGGCGTCGAGGGGCTGCTACGCAGCTTGCGCACCGCGCGACCACCTGCCGAGGTCTCGACCGAATCCACCCCGGTGATGCCATGCAGCTGGGCTTCGTAACTTTGTTCCACCCCCAGTTTTCCGATGTACTCAGTGCCTCGATAGTTGTCCGCATCTTCCGAGTCCTCGATACGTTCCTTCTCGGTCTTGTTGATGCGGCCGATATAACCAATCAGGTGGCTACCCAGCTCACCATAGGGATAGTTGCGAAACAGGCGGGCCTTGATGTCCACCCCCGGAAAACGAAAGCGCTGCGCGGCGAAACGTGCCACTTCCACATCACTCAGGCGGGTGCGTATCGGCAAGGACTCGAAACTGCGGGACTCCTCTTGCAGCTTGCGAAACCGGCGCCGGTCGCGCGGCGTGATCTCCACCACTTCAGACAGAGCTTGCAGGGTTTCTTCCAGGGAGGCCACCTTGGAAGGAGTGATTTCGAGGGTGTAGGCCGAGTAATTCGAGGCGAGAACGATGCCGTTGCGGTCCAGAATCAGGCCCCGGTTGGGCACCACCGGCACGATGGCCGTGCGGTTGTTTTCGGCGCGTTCCAGTAGTTCGTCGTGCCGCAGCACCTGCAGCACCACCAGTCGGGCAGCCAACAGGCCAAAGCAAAGCAGCACCACAGCGCCTGCCACCAGTACCCGCGTGCGAAAGCGGTCCAGGTCCGCCACCACATTGCGCAACTCGGTCATGGCAGAAGGACCCGCATCATCTGCTTACGGTGCAAATCGTCGACATACAAACTCAGCACATCAAAGCGGCCGGTTGGCGTCAGGGTCAGGTGCCATTTTTTGCGGTGCCAGCAACAAGACCGACACCACGGGCCATAACAGCGCTTCCAGCACCGGTGCCAAAAACAAAGGCCACCCAGGAAAGGTTCCGCCCGCAGACATGCGAACGATCAACTCGACGAGATGTGCCGCTGCAAACAGCGGGAACACATGTACCGATTGGGTGGGAACCGAAAACCATAGCAAGCGCCGATGTATGGTGATAGCAAAAAAACTCAACACGGTATAGGCCAGTGCGTTCTGGCCCAGCAAGGCAGATTGATGCACGTCCATGCACAGGCCCAGCACAAAAGAGACAACAATCCCCACGCGCCGAGGCTGGTGCACGCTCCAGAACACCAGCACCACCGCCAGCACATCAGGCACCCAGGCCGCACGGCCCCACAAACCCATGTTCTGGGTCAGGTTGGCCATCAGGGCCAGCAACAGCGAGCCCCAGATGAACAGCGGCTTGGCAGGCAGCAGTATTTGCTGCTGACCACGGGCCATGATCATTTCTTCGCTCCTTTTTTCGGAGCCTGGGCTAGGGCTGGGTCGGCCGCAGTCGGTCTCGGCTCCATTTGCCCAGCCAAAGGAGTCAGCACCATCACATGCAGGGCGCCAGATGCTTGTGCCAGCGGCTCACAGTAAATGCGGGCGAATACCGATTCCGCCCGACGCTCCACCTTGCTCACGCGCGCAACTGGAAGGCCTGGCGGATAAACACCATCCACGCCACTGGTAGACAGAAGATCACCCTCCTGAACATCGGCATTCGCGGCCATGAAACGCAGCTCCAAGGCACCGGCGTGCGGCCCTGGATCACCGAAGGCCACACCGCGCAAGCCGGTGCGGGTGTTCAGCACAGGAATCGCCTGATCACTGTCGGTGACCAGCGTCACCTCGCTGGTGGAGGCAAAGGTACGGGTCACCTGACCCAGCACGCCAAACGCATCGATGACAGGTGAGCCCGCCACGACTTTGTGCACCAGGCCCCGATCGATGATCACCTTGCGGGTGTAGGGGTCTGCCGCCTCATACAGCACTTGCGCCGCAGTGCCGGCTGCCGACATGCGTTCGCGAAGCGCCAGCAACTGACGCAGTTGCTTGTTTTCCAGGCGCAACTGATCCACCTCACCGGTTTGCAGTGCTTGTTGCGCCAAACGAGCGTTGGCTGCTTGCAATTGCTGCTGCTCACTGGCCAGGCTGCTGAAGTAGTTTCCGGCCTGGCTCAGGGCCGTAATCGGCTGCATCAGGGCCCACTGCAAGGGATACAGGGCGGTGGCCACAGCGATGCGTACAGGCTTACCCAGTTGCAGTCGAGTATCGGCCACCATTAAAAAAACAGCCAAGGCTCCACACACGACCAGTTTGGACAAGGCCGATGGACCCTGCCGAAAAAAGGGCGGAGGAGATCTGTCGAGCGTACCGAGGGGCATACCGGTGGGCGCGTAAGGAAGCGCGGTTGGCCGGCTTCAGCGAAAACCCGAGCAGGCCGACCTCGCCGAGAGGCTTACTCGGAGGTGAAGATGCTGCCCAGGCGGTCCATGCGCTCCAGGGCCATGCCGCAACCGCGCACCACACAGGTGAGCGGGTCTTCAGCCACCAGCACAGGCAGGCCGGTTTCTTCAGCCAGCAAACGGTCCAGGTCGCGCAACAAGGCGCCGCCACCGGTCAGCATCATGCCGCGCTCAGCAATGTCAGCGCCCAGTTCTGGAGGCGTTTGCTCCAACGCGGTTTTGACGGCCGAGACGATGTTGTTGATCGGATCGGTCAAGGCTTCGAGGATTTCGTTGCTGGAGATCGTGAAGCTGCGGGGCACGCCCTCAGACAGGTTGCGGCCACGCACTTCCATTTCCTTGACTTCAGAGCCAGGGAAAGCAGAACCAATTTTTTTCTTGATGGCTTCAGCGGTGGGCTCGCCAATCAGCATGCCGTAGTTGCGACGGATGTAGTTGATGATGGCTTCATCGAATTTGTCACCACCCACGCGCACGCTGCCTTTGTAGACCATGCCGCCCAGGCTGATAACACCGACTTCGGTAGTGCCACCACCAATATCCACCACCATGGAGCCAGACGCTTCCGACACCGGCAGGCCGGCGCCGATGGCTGCAGCCATGGGCTCTTCAATCAAGTACACCTCAGAGGCGCCCGCACCCAGGGCGGACTCGCGAATGGCGCGGCGCTCGACCTGGGTAGAACCGCAGGGCACACAGATGATGATGCGCGGGCTGGGACGGAACATACCACGCGGATGCACCATCTTGATGAACTGCTTGAGCATCTGCTCGGTCACCGTGAAGTCGGCGATCACGCCGTCTTTCATAGGGCGGATGGCTTCGATGTTGCCAGGCACCTTGCCCAACATGGCCTTGGCTTCCTTGCCTACAGCCTGTATCGTTTTCTTGCCTTGCGGGCCACCTTCATGGCGTATGGCCACGACTGAAGGTTCGTCAAGTACCAAACCCTTGTCGCGCACAAAAATCAGGGTATTGGCGGTGCCCAGGTCGATCGCCAAGTCAGTGGAGAAATACTGACGAAAAGCTCCAAACATTGAATTTCCTCTCGGGCATGGATGGCGCATCGGCCACACATCGCCCATTGATCAGGTCAAAAGTACGGGTTTTAGCCACAGAATCTGCGTTTTAGCAGCGGGCAAACCAAAGGCGGGATAATACCCTATCGCCTGTAAAAAGCGGGCTTCCACGCCCCCTGCAGGGTGCGTCTTACACCCGGTTTCAACTCACTTAATTCCCATTGACGCCATGTCACTGACCCCTTCCGACATTTCACGAATCGCCAACCTGGCCCGGCTGGAGCTCCAACCTGCCGAGAGCGATCGCCTGCTGGCCCAGCTCAATGGTTTTTTCGACATTGTTGAAAAAATGCGTGCTGTGGACACCACGGGCATCGAGCCTTTGGCACACCCGGTCGCCACGGTGCAAGACATCGCGCTGCGTCTGCGCGACGACGTGGTGCTAGAAACCAATCAGCGTGACGCCAACCAGCGCAGCGCCCCGGCCGTTGAACGCGGCCTCTTCCTGGTTCCCAAGGTGATCGAATAATGAACCACACCGATCTACACAACCTCACGCTGGTGCAACTGGCACAGCAGCTGCGCGACAAACAGGTGTCTGCGGTCGAGGCCGCACAGCATTTTCTGGACCGCGCACAAGCCCACCAACAGCTCGGTGCCTATGTGGCCATCGACGCAGACGCCACCCTGGCGCAGGCGCGTGCCGCCGACGCACGGTTGGCCCAAGGCACAGCAGGTGCCCTGGAAGGCGTGCCGCTGGCACACAAAGACATCTTTGTGACCCGCGACTTTGTCACCACAGCGGGTTCGCGCATGCTGAGCAAGTACCGCTCGCCCTTTGACGCCACAGTCGTCAGCATGTTAGCCGAACAGGGCGCAGTGACTTTGGGCAAGGTCAACTGCGACGAGTTCGCCATGGGATCCGCCAATGAAAACTCGGCCATCGCCCCGGTAGGCCACAGCACCCCCAGCCCGGTGCAAAACCCCTGGAACACGGCCCATGTGCCCGGCGGTTCGTCCGGCGGCAGTGCGGCAGCAGTGGCAGCCCGTCTGGCTCCGGCAGCCACGGGCACCGATACCGGCGGCTCCATCCGCCAGCCCGCGTCGTTTTGCGGCATCACCGGCATCAAGCCTACCTATGGCCGGGCCTCCCGTTACGGCATGGTGGCTTTTGCATCCAGTTTGGACCAAGCCGGCCCCATGGCGCGCACCGCCGAAGACTGCGCACTGCTGCTAACCCACATGTGCGGACCCGATCCCGACCGCGACTCCACCTCGCTAGACACGCCTGCCGAGGACTTCAGCCGCCACCTGAACGACGGCATAGAAGGCCTGCGCATCGGCATTCCCGAAGAATTTTTTGGCGAGGGCCTGGCACCGGACGTGCGCGCGGCCATCGACGCCTCCTTGCGCGAATACGAAAAGCTGGGTGCCAAGTTGGTGCCTATCAGCCTGCCTCGCACCGAACTGTCGATCCCGGTGTACTACATCATCGCGCCGGCAGAGGCCAGCTCCAACCTCAGCCGTTTTGATGGTGTCAAGTTCGGCCACCGTGCGCCGGAGTACGGCGACCTGCTGGACATGTACAAAAAGACGCGCGCCCAGGGGTTTGGCGACGAGGTCAAGCGCCGCATCATGATCGGCACCTATGTGCTCAGCCACGGTTACTACGACGCCTACTACCTGCAGGCCCAAAAAATCCGTCGCATGATTGCCGACGACTTCCAAAGCGCTTTTGCACAGTGCGATGTAATCGCCGGCCCCGCCGCTCCCACGGTTGCTTGGAAGTTAGGCGATAAATCAAACGACCCTGTGGCCAATTACCTGGCCGACATCTACACACTGCCCGCCTCCCTGGCCGGACTGCCGGGCATGTGTTTGCCGGCTGGCTTTGGCGCTGGAGGCATGCCTGTGGGCCTGCAGCTCATCGGCAACTATCTGTCGGAATCCCGCCTGCTCAATGCGGCGCACCGCTTTCAGCAAGCCACCGATTTCCACCTCCAAAAGCCCCAGGGTATCTGACCATGACCGCCCCCCTCATCCATGGCTACGAAGTTGTGATCGGCTTCGAAACTCACAGCCAGCTGTCTACCCACAGCAAAATTTTCAGCCGCGCCTCCACCGCCTTTGGCGCCGAACCCAACACCCAGGCCTGCGCTGTAGACCTGGCCCTGCCCGGCACCTTGCCCGTTATGAACAAGGGCGCGGTCGAGCGCGCCATCCAGTTCGGACTGGCTGTCGGCTCGCACATTGCGCCACGCAGCATCTTTGCCCGCAAAAACTACTTTTATCCCGACCTGCCCAAGGGCTACCAGATCAGCCAATTCGAGATCCCGGTAGTGCAGGGCGGCTCGGTCGAGTTCTACCTGGGTGACGAGAAAAAGAGCGTGCGCCTAGTGCGGGCTCACCTCGAAGAAGACGCCGGCAAATCGCTGCACGAAGACTTCATCGGGCAAAGCGGCATTGACCTGAACCGCGCCGGCACCCCCTTGCTGGAGATCGTGACCGAGCCCGACATGCGCTCCAGCGCAGAAGCCGTGGCCTACGCCAAAGAGCTGCACAAGATCGTGACCTGGATTGGCATTTGCGACGGCAACATGCAAGAAGGCTCTTTCCGTTGCGACGCCAACGTGTCGGTGCGCAAGCCCGGTGGCGAGCTGGGCACCCGCCGCGAGATCAAGAACCTGAACAGCTTTAAGTTCATGCAGCAGGCCATCGACTACGAAGTGCGTTGGCAGATCGACCAGATCGAAGACGGCCATGCCATCCAGCAAGCCACCGTGCTGTTCGACCCCGACACGGGCGAGACCCGCGCCATGCGCACCAAGGAAGACGCCGCCGACTACCGCTACTTTCCCGACCCAGATCTGCCGCCGTTGGTGATTGCGCGGGATTGGGTGGAGCGCGTGAAAAGCGAGATGGCCGAGCTGCCCCGCGTGATGGCCGAGCGCTTCGTCAAAGACTATGCACTGCCCGAATAC
>JBJOJH010000139.1:0-3885 GCA_046046715.1 Pseudomonadota bacterium
TTGGTGTGCCAGCATTTGAAGTCGACGGCAAAGTGTTCTGGGGACTCGACGCATTGCCGATGCTGCGCGACTACATCGAAAACGGCGCATGGTTTGCAGACACACGGTGGGACCAAGCTGACAACATTCATTCCGCCATTCCCCTATAAATACCTCAATTCCCGCAATGTGAAACAGGCCCCGCGGGTTTGACCTTAGTTGGTCAGTATCGGGTCAGTTTGTCGTAAGAGCAGGGTCAGTGCTGCCTCTAAAAATACAACAAGCCCTCACGTCGAGGGCCCTTATGTATTGGAGACAAAACTATGACGACAGTTGCAGCACGCCCGATGTCGGCGGAAGAGAAGAAAGTGATCTTCGCTTCCTCACTCGGCACCGTTTTTGAGTGGTATGACTTTTATCTGTATGGCTCACTCGCAGCCATTATTGCCAAGCAGTTTTTCAGCGGTTTGGATGAAGGCTCTGCGTTCATTTTTGCCTTGTTGGCGTTTGCTGCAGGTTTTATTGTTCGTCCCTTTGGCGCGATTTTCTTTGGCCGCTTAGGCGACATGATCGGGCGAAAGTACACCTTCTTGGTGACTATTCTGATCATGGGCTTGTCCACGTTTATCGTGGGTATTTTGCCTAACTACGCTGCGATCGGCGCAGCTGCTCCTGTGATTTTGATCGCCCTGCGTATGCTCCAAGGCCTGGCTTTGGGCGGCGAATACGGCGGCGCTGCTACCTATGTAGCGGAACACGCACCGCACGGAAAGCGCGGCGCTTACACCTCTTGGATTCAAACCACCGCAACCTTGGGCTTGTTCCTGAGTTTGATGGTGATTTTGGGCACCCGTACCATCGTCGGCGAAGAGGCCTTTGCTGATTGGGGATGGCGCGTTCCTTTCCTCGTCTCGATTCTGTTGTTGGCCGTGTCGGTCTACATCCGTTTGAGCATGAACGAGTCCCCTGCTTTCGCAAAAATGAAGGCGGAGGGCAAAACCTCCAAAGCGCCTTTGAGCGAGTCCTTTGGTCAATGGAAAAACCTCAAGATCGTGATCTTGGCCTTGATCGGTTTGACAGCAGGCCAAGCCGTGGTGTGGTATTCCGGCCAGTTCTACGCTTTGTTCTTCTTGACCCAAGCCCTGAAGGTTGACGGCCCTACCGCCAACATCATGGTGGCGATCTCCTTGATCATCGGTACGCCTTTCTTCATCGTGTTTGGCTCTTTGTCTGACAAGATTGGTCGCAAGCCCATCATCTTGGCTGGTTGCTTTTTGGCTGCGGTCACTTACTTCCCAGTGTTTACTGCGCTGACCAAAGCTGCAAACCCTGATTTGGCTGCAGCTCAAGCGGCTGCGAAAGTCACTATTACGGCTGATCCTGCGGAATGTTCGTTCCAGTTCAACCCTACCGGCACGAAGAAGTTCACTTCGTCTTGCGATATTGCCAAGCAAAAATTGGCCGGCGCATCCGTGAGCTATGACAACATCGTGGCCCCCGCTGGAACACCTGCAGTGATCAAAGTGGGCGAAACCGAAGTTACTACGGTTGTGACGCCTGAAGACATCGCAGCGGCCAAATCAGCCGCTGAGAAAAAATTGGCTGATCTCAATGCTGCAGAGCCCAAAGACGCCAAAGCCATTGCAGCCGCAGCGGCCAGCGTAAAAGCCTTGAGCGGTGAAAAAACAGCCAAGGACGCTGTCTTGTCTGGAAAAATCGGCGCGGCCTTGAAAGCAGCTGGCTATCCAGCCAAAGCCGACATGGCGAAATTTGACAAAGTCACTGTTGTCATCATCCTCACCTACTTGGTGATCTTGGTGACCATGGTGTACGGTCCTATCGCTGCGATGTTGGTAGAGATGTTCCCCACCCGCATTCGTTACACCTCCATGAGCTTGCCTTACCACATTGGTAACGGCTGGTTCGGTGGCTTGTTGCCAACCACTGCCTTCGCTATCGTGGCGCAGACTGGCAATATGTACAACGGCTTGTGGTACCCCATCATCATTGCGGGTGCTACCGTGGTCATTGGTGGCTTGTTCATCAAAGAAACCAAAGACGTTGACATTTACGCCAACGACTAAGTCATCCGTTCGGTGAGTTAACGCCCCGGCTGTGATGGCTGGGGCTATTTCCAGGCTCTCTTTATGGGAGCCTTTTTTATGAAAGAAATCGTATGTGGAAAATTTTGGTAGGTTTTGCAATTTTTGCCGGTTTGGCTTTGTTCATCTTGAGCAAGGGCGGCGATATTGATATGAGTGGTGAAAAGCATGGCGACACCAGCCACACCGAGGCACCCGCTGCTGCTGCACCGGCCCCTGCTGCCAGCGAAGCGAAATAGCCTCCCCCTGACCTTGGCGAAGGCAAAAGGAGCGCCGCGCCAAGGTCATCGTGATCTGCCTAGAATGCTTCTCCCTTCTAGGAAAGCAGCTCCCTATGTCCCAAGGCACCATCCGCATTCGCGGAGCGCGACAGCACAATCTCAAAAACATTGATCTCGACATCCGTACGGGTGAACTGACCGTGGTCACGGGGCCCAGTGGCTCTGGCAAATCCAGCTTGGTCTTTGATACCTTGTATGCCGAAGGCCAGCGCCGCTATGTGGAGACTTTCTCCGCCTATGCGCGCCAATTTTTAGACCGCATGGACAAGCCCGCCGTTGACAAGGTCGAAGGCGTTCCCCCTGCGATTGCGATTGACCAAACCAACCCCGTGCGATCGAGCCGCTCGACCGTGGGCACCATGACGGAACTCAACGACCACCTGAAACTGTTGTTTTCCCGTGCGGGTCACCTGTTTGACAAAGTCAGCGCTCAGCCGGTGCAGCACGATACGCCCGAGTCGATTTACAGCACCCTGGGCTCGCTCGCACGAGATGCCCATAATCCGCGATTGATCGTCACCTTCCCCGTCGAACTGCCTGCAGACACCAGCGCCGAGGAACTCACCCAGTGGCTTAGCGCCAGCGGCTTTACACGCATTCATGCAGAGCGCATGGCCGGTGAGCGCAAAGTGCTGGATGTCGTGGCAGACCGCTTCCGCATGGAGGGCACTGAAAAAGCCCGGGTGCTAGACGCCATCGAACTCGCTCTCAAGCGCGGCAGTGGCCGACTCAACGTTTACTATGACGAACCGGGGTCCGAAATGGGGTCAGACTCCCATTCCTCCCATTGGCGTTTTTCTACGGGCTTGCACTGTCCCACCAGCGATTTGCGTTACACCGACCCGATCGCCTCCATGTTTTCCTTTAACTCGGCGGTGGGAGCCTGCGAAGCCTGTCGTGGTTTTGGCCGCGTGGTGGGTGTCGACTATGGCTTGGTGATTCCGAATGACAAGCTCACCCTGCGCGCAGGGGCAATCAAACCCATGCAAACACCGGCATGGCAAGAATGCCAAGACGATTTAATGCGCCATGCAGAAGCCGCGGGAATTCCCCGCGATACCCCGTGGTACAAACTCACGCCAGAACAACAGCACTGGGTTCTCAAAGGCTCACCCCACTGGAATGGAAAATGGAACCAGCACTGGTTTGGGGTGGACCGTTTCTTTGAATACCTTGAAACCAAAGCCTACAAAATGCACATCCGTGTGCTGCTGTCCAAGTACCGCAGTTACACGCCGTGCACCACCTGTGGCGGTGCACGCTTAAAGACCGAGAGCTTGCTCTGGCGCATTGGCTCCTTGGCCGATGCCAACGCGGTGCTGCCTGCGGAGAAACGTTTTATGCCCCAGGGCGTGCAATGGAGCCGCGCCCAATTGGAAGCCCTGCCGGGGTTGTCTTTGCACGACTTGATGCTCATGCCCCTGTCGCGCTTGCATCTCTTTTTTACCCGCCTGAGCACGGTCGATATCCACGCCTCCGAGGCCGATCAAAAAACCCTCAAACTCTTGCTCGAAGAAATCACC